>JAABTR010000064.1 GCA_011389755.1 Deltaproteobacteria bacterium
GGAGCCCTCCTCTTCGGAGACCGCCCCTGTATCTTCGATGTCCTCGGATTCATCCCCCTGCTGGGCCTCCATGCTTCGATAGGCTTCGAGCAGCTCCTTGGCGCGCTCCATCTCCTCGGGATAGACTCGAAAAATGATGGGACTCTCAGTTGCCGGATACAGCCCGGCGAGGGTCCTCGCGCTGCGCTGCATCTGAAACTCGAGGCCGTCGTCCTCGAGAAAGGCCGCGAGGAGGTCGGCTTCCGTTTGGTTGTAGACACGCACCAGCTCGACAAATTCGTACTCTTGCTCTGTCATCCCTCAAACCTCCTTGATATGCCGAGGAACACCACCTCGACGTTTGTTTCGCGAGCCTTATAAGAATAACTCACCTGCTCAGTAGTTCACGCGCTCGACCTCGATGACGTCCTTGGTCTGCTTGAGGCCTTTGATGAGCTCGTTGAGCTGGCTGAGATCCTTCACCATGAATGTGAAGTTGTTGATCCCCCGATTGCGCCCGTTGGTGGTGCAATGGGCCGATTCGATGCTGATGCGGTTGTTCTTGAACACCTCCGTGAGCGCCGCCAGCATCCCCGCGCGGTTTCCGGTGGTCACCCGCAGCTGAACCGGGCGCTGGGACACCGCCTTGCGCGACCACGTCACACGGGTTCGACGCTCGGGGTCTAGGGCCGCGGCGCGCGCGCAGTTGCGCCGGTGGATGACGATCCCCCGTCCCCGGCTCACGTAGCCGACGATATCCTCCCCGGGGAGGGGGCTGCAGCACCGCGCGAAACGAACCAACAAGTTGTCCAAGCCATCGAGGACGATGCCGTCGTCGTTCTTGGAGACCCTGCGAAAGACCTTCTCGAGTCGCCCCTCTTTGACCTCGGTGGGGGGTTTGGTCTTGCGCTCCTCGGGCAGCAGCCGATCGATGACCTCTTCTTTTTCGACCTTGCCATAGCCCACCGCCGCGATGAGGTCGTCGACGCTCGGATAGCGCATCTCCTTGGCGACCCGTTCTACCTCGCCCTGCTTGAGAAACCTCGAGAACGAGCAGCCGAATTTGCGCAAGCCCCGCTCGAGCAGGTCCTGCCCGACCCTCCGGGACTGCTCCCGCTGCTCGGTCCGCAGGTAAGAGCGGATCTTGTTGCGCGCCCGCGAGGAGACCGCCATCTCCAGCCAATCCGGCGACGGGCGTTGGTTCTTGGAGGTGGTGACCTCCACCATGTCGCCGTTGCGAAGCTCGGTCCGCAGTGGCACCTGCACCCCGTTGACCTTGGCTCCCGAGCAGTGGTTGCCCACCTCCGAGTGGATGGTGTAGGCAAAGTCGAGGGGCGTGGCGCCTCGCCGCAGCGATTTGACATCCCCTTGGGGGGTAAAGACGAAAACCTCGTCTCGAAAAAGATCGACCTTTACGGTCTCGAGAAACTCCACCGAGTCGCGCACATCGTTTTGGCTCTCGAGCATCTCGCGCAGCCAGGCAAAGCTCTTTGCCGAGCCGTCGGGCAAGGAGCCCTCTTTGTACGACCAATGCGCCGCGATGCCCGCGTCGGCGATCTCGTGCATCTTTTGTGTGCGGATCTGGATCTCGACCCTCTCGCCTTCCCGGCCCACCACGGTCGTGTGCAAAGACCGATAGTGGTTCGCCTTGGGCATGGCGATGTAGTCCTTGAAGCGGCCCGGCACCGGGACCCAGCGCGAATGCACCAGACCCAAGATGGCGTAGCAGTCCTGAAGAGTCTTGCAGATGACCCGAAACGCGATGGCGTCGTGGACATCCTTGTAACCCAAGGACTTGGCCTGCATCTTTTTGTAAATCGAGTAGAAATTTTTGAGCCGACCGGTCACCTTGATCTCGAAACCGGCGTCCTCGAGGAAGCCGCGCAGATCGGCTATCGTCCGCTCGATGTAGGCCTTGCGCTCCTTGTTGGTCTTTTCGACGCTGCTGGCCAGCTCATTGTACTTGTCCGCCTCGAGGTGCATGAACGCCAGATCGTCGAGGTCGGATTTGAGCCAATCGATGCCCAGTCTGTCGGCCAAGGGAGCGTAGATCTCCCGGGTCTCCAAGGCGATGCGCTCCCGGGCGCTCTCGGACATGTGCTCGAGAGTGCGCATGTTGTGCAGGCGGTCGGCCAGCTTGACCAAGAGCACGCGGATGTCGTTGGACATGGCCACGAGCAGCTTGCGAAAGCTCTCGGCCTGCCTCTGCTCGCGTTTGTTGAAGTTCACCCCGGACAGCTTGGTCACGCCATCCACCAGAGATGCCACATCCTCACCGAACAGCTCAGCCAGCCCCTGCCTCGTCGTGCCTGTGTCCTCGATGGTGTCGTGGAGAAGCGCCGCGCAGATGGAGGCCTCGTCCAGCCCCATCTCCGCGATGATGAGAGCCACCGCCAGGGGGTGGATCATGTAGGGCTCTCCGGACTTGCGCAGCTGCCCCTGGTGCTGCTTGGAGCTGTAGATATAAGCCCTTTGAATCTTTGAAATATCAGCGTCCGGGCGCGCCGTCAGATAGGCGTCAATGACATCGTCGATACGAACCATATTTCCGAACACCTTACCTCGATAACTTCGGACGCCCGATGGGCTATTGGTTTTCGCGCTCACTCAGAATCTAATTTGAATGTCCTACAAAACGAGTCAAGAGGCCAATTTACGCCCGTCGACGGAACTGGTATTTTGCCTCGAAGCAAACACCGCAGCTAAAACGGCGCCACCGATTTTCGCCCGCTTTAAAAAATGAAGCCGAGGAGTCCGATGTCTAAAACTTCGTCACTGCGCAAAAGCGCCCGAGAGACCCAGCGGGGCGTCCTGGGCTTCACCGCCGGCTTCGGCTCTCTTTTCAAAGGGCTTCGCTTCGTCTACGTCGAGCACCGAGAGCTGGCCAAGCTCTTCGCCGCGCCCATGATCATCGCGCTGCTGTTTGTCATCGGTGCCTGGTTTTTCTTCGCCGCGTCGGTCGACACGGTCACCGGCTGGCTCTGGGACGAGCCGGCCCCGGGTTTTTTGCACGTTTTGTGGTCTATCTTGGCCATGCTCGTCTTTATGGCCCTCGGTCTGGGCACCGCGGTCTTGATCATGGTGTCCTTGCCGCTGTTCGTCGCGCCCTTCAACGACCTGCTCTCAGAAAAAATCGAGGATATCCGAGGCACCTGGCAGGCTCGTCCGTTCTCCATGTCTTTCTTGGTTCAAGACCTGGGCCAGACCATCGCCCTGGAGCTGCGCCGGGCCGGGATCAAGCTGGCCTGGCTCGCGCCTTTGTTTCTCTTCAGCTTCGTGCCGGTGGTGGGTTCGGCGGTCTACTTCATCTTCGGAGGCTATTTTCTCACGAAGTACACCGGCATGGACTACATCGACTGGTGCGCGGCCAGGCGGGGTTGGACGTGGGCCGAGCGAATGGCCTTTGCCCAGAAACACCGCTGGGCCCTGTGCGGTCTGGGGACGGCCGTGGTCTTGTCCTTGCTCATCCCCCTGGCGTTCCCGGTGATATGGCCCGGGGCGGTGGCGGCCGGGACACTCTTGTTCACTCGCATCCGCGAAGAGACCGTCGCCAACGACCTCGCCGGCTCGGCCGAGTCGACCGACTAGAAGAAAAAAGGCCTGCGAACCGGCGCCGCGTTATCCCGGTCGGGCTGCACCACGTGGACCCTCCCATCACCCAAGAGCCTTTGTTTGAGCGCCTCGGCGCCCCTCCTTTGCCTGTAGAGCAGCTCCTCCACGTAGATGGGCACGACCTCGTAGAAATTCACCACGCTTTGCCCCCCCACGGCCTTGTGCCCCAAACCGCCGTGCTCGAGCCTGGGGTTGGTCAAAAAGACGCCGCACAGCTGCGTCGAGTCGTGATAGGGCAGCGGAGGATCGCCGTTTGGCACCACCTCCCCACACGACAGCGAGAGGTCGTCTTCGCCGACCAACCTGGCGAGCACCTTGAGGCAGTCGATGGGCCACCCGTGACGGCCGTCTTTCACGGACTCGCGGAACAAAGGCCAGCTCGGCGGCAATCGCATGAGCAGCTCCGCATACCTCAGGCCCTCCTGACCCTTGGGCACGCTCATCGGTTTGTCGCTCAGGCCGCTCGTAACAACGGTGAGATAATCCCGCCCGCGTCCCTGTGGAACGACGAACAAGTCGAGGTGGATGTTGTCTCCCACGACCTCGTGCATGACTCTGTCCACCGCTCCGATGTGCTCCTCCACGTGCTCGCGAATTTGCTCCGTGAAACTCTCCCCGAGCAGATCCCAGTTCGAAGAACGGGTCACCGGGCTACTGTCTTCCTCGACGTCAAGCTCATCCAACAATTCGTACTCTTCGCGCTCCATAGATTCCACCGCCCTCGTCGTTTCCGTTGCGCCACGACAGCCTCTTAAAATTGCCACAGGAACTCACAAAATACAAGATTTAACCACTCCCCCGCTCGCGTGTGGTCTGTTTGCGGAAAAATATGCAAATACCTTATTCGGCTCAAGAAACTCGAGAAGCTCGATCGGCTCGCTCGATGCTATTTCGCAAGACGTTACATATGACTCCGGCATCGCCTCGGTGGTCAGAGAGCCGATCTCCACCGAGGGGCTCGACCTGAGCCATAAAGATGAGAAGTAAAAAAATCCGCACCCCGGACGCGGTGATATCCATGTTTAAACGCGGCGAACCCCGGCCGGCGGAGGTCTCCGCTGCCGCTCGTTCGAAACAGCATGCGAAGACGCCGGCTTGACACCTCTTTTTTACAGTTGGTATTCTGCGTCTCGAACGAATTACGTTATAAAGACACCTCGCACTTCGACATAGAGCTCGAACACCGAGCACGCGTCGACGGGGAGAGACAGATGAAAAAGCTCTTTTTGGCCGTCATCGTCCTCGGAGCCTTGCCTTTGAGCAGTTCTTCGCAGGCCAACGAGTTCACCGATGTCATCGACGCTTTCGACAAAGAAAACGCCGATCCGTTCGACATCAACCTGTCCATCGGCTACGAACGCAGCTACCGCAGCTCGCTCATCCGGAGGGAATCGCTGACCAAGACTCCCCACAGCTGGGACTACTACGCTTACCAAAACATGTTCGAGTACACCCAGGTCACCCACGTGCTCAACATGGGGCTGGACATCGGTCTGTACAAAGATCTGTCATTTAGGCTGGGCCTGCCGCTCATCCTCAACGACAGCCGGGAGCTGACCGCTCACGACGACCTCCAGTGGAGGGACCACGACGCGGATGGTCAGCCCGACGCGCTCCTCACCTTGCCCTTCAAGTCGCCCGAGCGTTCGGGCATCGACTACTTCTCGCTGGGGCTGTGGTGGGGAATCCTCGATCAGGGGCGGGTCGACACCCAACCCAACTGGACCGTCTTCGCCGAGGGCCGCTTCGGCGTGGGGGATCCCATGAAACCCGCCTGCGCCTCCGGCTCCGGCACCGACGACACCATCGGCTGCGGCGGTCAAGGCGGCATCAGCCGGGGGCTCAACGAGCTGCACGTGGGCACGCGGCTCTCCCGGCGCCTCGGCATCCTCGATCCCTACTTCGGCTTCTCGGCCCTCTTGGGCTTCCCCAAGGACGGCACCCAGTACAGCGTCGGGGACCACAAGGGCACCATCAACAAGCTGCCGCCGATCATCGCCTCTTTGGACTTCGGCATGGAGATCATCCCCTGGGAGGTGCCCGAGCAGGAGCGCAAGCTCTCCATCGGCATCGGCGCAGGCGGCAAGTACCACTCCGAGGGGCGGGAGTACACCGCGCTGTTCGACGCCCTCGGCTCGTCCCAGTACTTCGCAAACCAACCGTTCGTCGATTTCAACGGCGACGGAAACGACGACGAGAACAACCCGGGCGGCCAGGTCGACCGCTACGAGTGGCACGAGGAACGCGCCCAGAAGCAAACCAATGGCCACCCTGGCCTGACCGACGTGGAGAACTACGCCAGCTTCTACGGCAAGCTGTTCGTCATGGTGCAGCCCGCCAAGTACGTCAAGTTCCGCGTCGGCGGCCTGTGGGGTCACGAGACCGAGCACTTCATCACCAAGACCGACCAGTGCCAGACCGGCTACATCGTAGGCGGCGTGTGCCAGTGGCCCAACTACGGCCACCGCCCGGAGCTCGACACCCCCGGCGACCGCTTCCGGGCCGAAAAGACCTTGGTCTGGACCTTCTTCATCGACGCCCTGGCGATGTTCTAAAGCCCCGAAAAAAAGGAGCGACCTCAAAAATGTTCAAGCCCTCGTCTTTCGCGCCGGCGGCGCTCATCGCGGCGCTCGTGGCCGCCCCCGGCTTCGCCCAAGAAAAACAAGGCTCTCAACCTAAGGCGCCCTTGCGTTACCAAGACTGGTTCAAGGACACCGCCTTGCGGATAGAGCTCGACCACATCGGCACGAGAGGCTTCGAAAAATTCGCCCTCAAGCGTCTCGTGGAAGAGCCCATCTGGCCCGGAGCTCGAGTCCACCTCGTGGACCCGACCGGCTACGGCAAGTACCGCTTCCAGGTCTTCGACAAAGCGGGCAAGGAGCTCATCTACTCGCGCGGGTACTGCACCTTGTTCGGCGAGTGGCTGACCACCCGTGAAGCCGCCTCCGGGATGGTCCGCTCCATGCCCGAGCCGCTGCGAATGCCCATGCCCCGGGCTCCGGTCACTCTCGAAATCGCCGTCAGGGACGACAAGACGGGAGACTTCCAGCCGATCCAATCTCTGGACATCGACCCGACCGCCTACAACGTGCACAGGCATGCCCCTGCGTGGGAGGTCGAGGCCCTCCACGGCGAAGGTCTCCCGGTGGATCGGACCGTGGATATCGTCATCGTGCCGGACGGCTACACCCGCGCCGAAGAGCAGAAGATGCTCGCGGACGCCCGCCGGTTCGCCGCGGTCCTCTTGGGACACGCGCCTTTCGATCGACACAAAGAAGAGATCGCGGTGAGGCTGGTCAAGGCGTTCTCCGAGGAGTCTGGCCCAGATGAACCCCGCAAGGGTCTGTTTCGAGACACCGCCGTGCACACGACCTTCGACACCTTCGGCTCCCCCCGCTACCTGACCACCTACGACATGGAGGCGCTCAGGCACACCAGCGCCGCGGCTCCGTACGACACCATCATCGTAATGGTCAACACCAACCGCTACGGCGGCGGCGGCATCTACAATTGGTACTCGATTTTTCCCTCGGACTCGGAATACGATGAGTACGTGCTCCTGCACGAGTTCGGCCACGGCTTCGGCGCCCTGGGGGACGAGTACTTCGCCTCGGCCACGGGCTACGATGAAGATGCCTTCTACGTAACAGGCGTCGAACCCTGGGAGCCGAACCTGACCATCAAAAAGACGCGAGAAGAGATCAAGTGGGGGCACCTCATCGCCGCGGACACCCCCATCCCCACTCCGGACGAGCCCGAATTCGACGACGCCGTGGGGCTCTTCGAAGGAGGCGGCTACAAAGCCAAGGGCATTTACCGGCCCACCCGCGACTCTAAGATGTTCCACAAGGGAATGCTGCCCTTCGGCCCGGTGAACGAGGCCGCCATCGAACGCGTCATCCACTACCTCGTCGGAAAGGAGGTGGCGCGATGAAAACGGCACCGCGATTCGCTTGGTTTCTTTTCGCCGTCGCGCTGGGCGCGCTGGGGACGCTGCTTACGGGTTGCGCCACCCCCATGGCCCCCGGCCCTCAAGCCACCGCTTTGGAGCCGAAACACGAGGCGTTTTTTGCTCCCGCGGCTGCGCTCGTACCCCCTTCTCCAGAGGCCGCCGCCGCCCTTAAATCCCGGGGAGACGCCGCGTTCGCCGTGGGCGACACGATCCTGCGCGGCGCTTCTGCCGGGCTCGTCATCATGCGCCTCCAAGACGGCCGGCTCTTCGAGTCCGCCACCGTCTACCTCCCCGGAGCCGGAACCGACGTGGCCTCGGATGGGACGCACGCCTTCGTGGCCTGCGGTCCCGCCGGGATCTTCGCGGTCGACGTCTCTGACCCCGCCGCCCCCCACGTGCTCACGCGCATCGACACCCCCGGTGGGGCCTACCGCTTGGACCTTTCCGAGGGCCGCCTGGCCGTCGCCGACGGGAGCACCGGCGTGCTCCTCTTTGACGTGACCGATCCGGCCGCCCCAGCGATCACCGGGCGCTGGACATCGGGCGACTACGTGCGTCACGTTCGGATAGCCGATGACCACCTCATCGCCGCGCAGAGCCGAGCAGGGGTGGCGATCTTGAGAATCGACGCCTCGGGCGCCCTCACACTCACCGGCAACGTGGACACCCCGGGTGAAGCCCGCGCCGCGTTCGAGTCGGGTGGCCGCGTGTACGTGGCCGACGGCTCCGCGGGGCTCTCGATCATCGAAGGAGCCACCTCCGGCTCGCCGAAAAAGACACACTCGGTCCCCTTGAAGGATGTGGCGCGGGACGTGTGGGTGGCCAAAGGTCGCGCGTTCGTCGCCAACGGCGATGACGGCATCGCCGTGTTCGACATCACCGGTGAGGGCGCGCCACAAATCATCGCAACCCTGGAGACCGAGGTCCCGATCAACCGGCTTTGGGCCCGAAATGATGAGCTTTTCGCAGGGAACGACTCGGCGGGACTGCTCATCGTCGATATCTCAGACCCCGACGCCCCGGAGGCGATGACTCCACGGTCGACCGAATGAAGACACAAACCGACTCCCGCTTTGCCCAATAATCTGCTATTTTTCTGCCGAGTCCGAAAGAAACGGTTAACGTGTCTGCACTGCGAATCAAAACTGGAGCGCTCGTTTACGGATTGCTGAGCGCGGCCGCCTTGGCTTGGGCTTTCGGGCGCAACGAACCCAACCTCTTTGTGCACCCCGAGGGTTTCTTGACAGCTCGAGTGCCCTTGTTCGCAGCGACTCTCGTGGGGCTGGTCGCCGGCTTGCTCTTTGGACTCTTCGTCGCCTACCTCACCCGTGTCTCGGTCTACCGCTTCGAATGGGCGCGGGGGTTGCACATGGAGTTTCGGGGCCTTTTAGGTCAGATGACCGGGACCGAAATTTGGGCTTACGCGTCCATGGCTGCCCTCGGAGAGGAGATGCTCTTTCGAGGTGCCATGCAGCCCGTCCTCGGCATCGTGCCGACGAGCCTGATCTTCGGCCTCGCCCACATCGCCTGGGGCCGAAAATCGATACCCTGGCCGGTGCAGGCCATCGTCATGGGGTTCGCCTTCGGCGGGCTCTTCTGGCTCACCGGCAACCTCGTGGCACCCATCGTGGCCCACTTCGTGATCAACTACCAAAACCTCCACTTCATCAACAGCTACGATCCGTCGCTGCAGATGCCCAAGGTTTTGCGTTCCTCGCAGCATAGCGACCTCTAGGGCCGCTTTGTTCGCGGGCGAGAGAGCGCAAAAAATCGGACAGACGCTGTGGCCGAAACGGCAAAGCCTGCTTAGAATCTGGCGATTCCCACTTTTTTTTAAAAAAAGGCATGACGATGCAAAAGAAACTTCTCGCAGTCTTGGCCGCTGTTTTGACCCTCGGATGCTTTGAAGAATCCCAGACCGCAAACATGGCGCCGCCTCTGTCTTTGGCGACCTTCAACGCGGGGCTGGCCCGCGGGTTCGTCCCGCGGGCGGACGAACGCCTCCTCCATGTGGCGACCGCGCTGGCCGAGATCGACGCCGACGTGGTCTGCGTTCAGGAAGTCTGGGAACCTGACCAAATCGACGCGATCCTGAAGAAAACCGAGGCCCCGTTTCCCCACACCTATTACGAGCGCCCCGCCCCCAAAAAAGGTGACGATGAGGACGCCCCACCCTGCTCCGAGGAGGAGGCCACGACCCTCGCGGGGTGCGTCCAGCAAAACTGCGCCGACGTTCCTGTCAACGAAATGACCGGGTGCGTTCTGGGCAAGTGCGGCGAGGAGTTCGCGTCTTTGTCCGCACCGTGTCGCACCTGCGTCGCCGCCCACGTGGGGCAGCCCACCGACGTCGTGCTAACGACCTGCACCGGTTTCGCGGCGGGCGGCTACGCCTACGACGGCCACAACGGTCTCTTGCTTTTATCCCGCCGCCCCCTGTCGTCCCAAAGACTCGTAGCGCTCGAAAGTCATCTCACCGCCCGCGCCGCCTTGGTTGCGCGCTTAAGCGATCCGGGCCTCGGCCCGTTGGACCTTTACTGCACCCACCTGACCGCGAACTTGAGCAGCCTCGAGTACGCCGGTGCGTACGAGAGCTGGCAGGACGAACGCCGAGCGCAGATCGAACGCATCTTGGATGATGTCGAAAGCCGCGAGGACCCCGCCCCAGTAGTCCTCATGGGTGATATGAACTGCGGACCCGAGGTCCAAGGCCTCGGCGCCGAATACCCCGAGGATTTCGAGCTGTTTGCGGATGCCGGTCTCGAAGCTCCTTTCGCCTCGGAGGCGACGGCGTGCACGTGGTGCCAGGAAAACCCGCTCATAGCGGGCGGCGAAGACGGCGAT
>JAABTR010000065.1 GCA_011389755.1 Deltaproteobacteria bacterium
GCTCCTTTCGCCTCGGAGGCGACGGCGTGCACGTGGTGCCAGGAAAACCCGCTCATAGCGGGCGGCGAAGACGGCGAAGACGGCGATGACACCATCATCGACCACGTGCTCATCGAGAGCGACGCGGATATCGAAGTCGTGGAGACCAGACGCATCTTCGACGAGCCGCTCGACATCACCGCGGATGGCGAAGAGATCACCACCCGGCTGTCAGACCACTACGGCGTCTACGTGGACATCGTCGCTTTGTGACAAAAACGGGTGCTCAGCCATCCTCGACCATCATCTGGGCGTCATCGGTGTCGATCCACTGTTTCTCTTCCCCCGGGGCTCGCAGAATATAGGGCTCCACATTGAAGACGCCGCACTTGCGGCGGTTGCGGTGAAACCCCCAGCGCAGGTACACGCGGTTGTTCCACGACAAGATGGCCCTCGGCGGAGGGTTGAACGGGGCGCTGCGATAGATGGAATCCACCGCGGCGGCGTCGAAGACCGTGTTTCCAGAGGTTCGGACCAGGCGGACTTCGCTGAGGTGTCCGTTTTCGAGGATCTCGATCTCGGTTAACGCGCTCAAAGAGAAATCGTTTAAAGGGTGGTCAGGGGCGAGGCTGGGCAAGGAGCCCAAAAAGCTGTCAGCGAAGACGACGTGAATGCGATCGTGGATGATGTCGATGTAGCTGCGAAACACCTGCTTGCGCGGCCCCAGAGGCTCCTGGTTGCCTGGGACCACGAAGCTTTTGTTATTGGCCATGGCCTGGCGCACCCGGCCGGTCATCTCTCCGAACCCGAACCCTTGGCGCCTCTTTTTTAGCGACTCTTGGGCATAGGCGCGCCGCTGTTCGGCCTGCTCGGTGCCAAAGGCCCGTTCGAACGACGACCAGTCGAGTCCGAGATTGATCTCGGACGGCCGAGGAGGCTCCGGCGTTTTTTTCTCCGTGGTCGCCACCTCGCCAGCGGGTCCGGCCCGCTCGGGAGGCCCGAAGGTCTCCCCAGGCGCCGGCTGTGCCTTGCGCTGGGCAACGGGCTCGGGGCGGCTGGCCTCGGGTGTTTTTTCCTTGGGCTTTGAGGGCATTGGAGCCGGCGTCGGCTGCGTCTCGGCCTGGGGCTTGGGCTCTTCCTTTTCCGGCGCCGGCGACACGAGCACGACCTCGTGACGCTTTGGGGGCTCGGGGGCCTCGGGCTGCCATATCTCAAAGACGCCCCAGAGCGCTACGATATGTAGGAGCAGCGCGATCGCGGTCGCCAGCGCGATGGCCTTGCGCCGCGAAAACCGCTGTCGTTGCTCGAAATTCATGTTTTCACTATAACACTGTGCAGGCTCGAGCGTTCGCGGAAAAGGCAGACGTCGCCCGGCTCTCGCTATCGGCGCTCGCCGCGCCCGAACCGGGTGACGAAGTAAGGACAGGCCCATGGAGACACGAACCTTACACATTCTCGTCATAGACGATGACGAGGTGGACCGCATGTCCATCAACAGAGCCCTGCGGCGCACCTCCTTAAAAATCGAGGTCGATGAAGCAGATGACGGACAACGCGGCATCGACGCGCTCGATGGCAAGAGCTACGACTGCATCTTCCTCGACTACCGCCTGCCGGGCATGGACGGGCTGGAGGTCCTCGGGCGAATCCGAGAAAAAGGCGTGCGCGCGCCGGTCATCATCCTCACAGGCCAAGGTGGAGAACAGATCGCGGTCGACATCATGAAGGCCGGAGCCACGGACTACATCGTCAAAGACTCCATTAGCCCTGAGCTGTTCGAAAAGAGCCTCAAGTACGCGGTCTCCGTGCACGAGGCCCAAGAAGAAGTTCGGATGTATCAACGGAACCTCGAAGAGCTCGTGGAACAAAGAACCGCTGAGCTGACGCGCGCGAAGCTCGAGGCCGAGTCCGCCAGCCGGGCCAAGAGCGATTTTCTGGCCAACATGAGCCACGAGATCCGCACCCCCATGAACGGCGTCATCGGAATGACGAATCTTCTGCTCCAGACCCCCATGAGCGCGCAGCAAAGAGAATATCTCGGAGATGTGCGCATCTCGTCGCTGTCGCTTCTGAACATCATCAACGATCTTCTCGATTACAGCAAAATCGAGTCGGGAAAACTCGAGCTGGAGACGGTGAGATTCAACCTCTACGACTTCGTCGAAGAGGTCGGCCGTCTCGTCCGCTCCCAGGCTCGCGACAAGGGGCTGCACTTCGAGATAATCACGACTCACGAACCCTCGACCATCGTCGCCGCGGATCCCTCAAGGCTCAGACAGGTGCTCGTCAATCTCCTGGGCAACGCCGTCAAATTTACCGAGCGCGGGGCCGTGACTTTGCGGGTCACTTCCGAGAACCTGTCGCCGACCCGATCCCTCTTCGTCTTCTTCGTCGAAGATACCGGGATCGGCGTTCCTCGGGAAAAGCAACGCGTCATCTTCGAATCGTTTAGCCAGGCGGACGGTTCAATCACGCGAAAGTACGGCGGGACGGGCCTCGGCCTGGCCATCGTCAAGCGCCTCGTCGAAATCATGGGAGGTCGCATCGACGTGGAGAGCACCGTGGGCAAAGGCTCCACCTTCCGCGTGGAGGTTCCCCTCATCGTCGTCCCGAAGTCGCCCTCCATCATCCCGGGGAGCGGGTTGCTCGGCAGCGACCCCAAAAGCCCAGGCGCGGCCCAGGCGCCGACCGGGCTGCGCGCTCTGGTCGCCGAAGACGATCCCGTCAGCCGCAAGCTGGCAACCAAGCTCCTCGAGGACCTCGGGCTCTTCATCGAAGCTGTCGAAGACGGGGCATCGGCTGTGCAGCGCTGGAAGAGCGGCCACTACGACATGGTGTTCATGGACTGCCAGATGCCGGGCATGGACGGGTTCGAGGCCACGGCTAAAATTCGAGCTATGGGCGGAGCCGGAGCCGAGGTCCCCATCATCGCCATGACGGCGCGCGCAGGCCCGCAGGACGCCCAAAGATGCCGCGAAGCCGGCATGACCGAACACATCGCCAAGCCGATAAACGAGAAAAAGCTCGTTGAGCTCGTGGGCAACTACGCGAAGACGGCGGCCGAGGCACGGCTCGGCCCGCCCATCTCCGGCTTCGCCTCATCCGAAGATCCCACGCTTTTAGCCTATGACCTCCACGGACAAAGGGGCTCATTAGTTTTGGCCGATTTCACGCAGCAGGCCGACTCGAACCTACTTGGAATGCGCGAAGCCCTCGCCAGGGGCCATTTCGAAGATATTGAGCGATTGGCCGGCACCATAAGAGAGTCGTCTTTCTTGTTCGGAGCCGCGGTGCTCGAGGAAAAATCCTGGATGCTGTCCCAGGCGGCGCGTTCACAAAATTCCGTGGAGATCCACCAGCTCATAGCCGAAACAGGTCGGGAGCTCGAGCAGCTGCGCCGGATCTCTTCGTGGGGAGTCAGGTTGAAGTCATGATGGAGGCGACCCGATGCGCGAGGCGCGGCTCACCTACCAGGCAGCTGAGGGCGGCCACGCCGGGAAAGGGATGAGGCGCGCATGGGGCTGCTGAGCAAATTGTCAATCCGCACCAAGGCCATCGTCGTCATCGTGCTCGTAAATGTCCTGACCTTGGGCGCCTTCAGCCTCCTGGTCATTCAGCGGGAAATCGCCACTTTCGAAGAGACCCTCGTCAACGAGACCCGTCTCATCGCGCGGGTCGCGGGCGACTACTCCGTGATCGACCTTGTTTTCCGCGACAAAGATTCCGCCCACACGACCCTGAGCCACCTTGCGAACGTCCCCAACATAGACGGCGCCGTGCTCTTCGACCACAATGCCGCCCCGTTTGCGAGCTTTACGCGCTCAAATGAGGACAAGACCCCTTTGCGTTTTCGGGACGAAGGCACTTTTTTCGACGACGACGTCCTCCATGTCTATCTCCCGATTAACTATGACGGGGAAAAGATCGGCACCATCTACCTGCGCTCGGGGACCACTCGACTGACGGAGAACATCACGCAGTATCTGCGCAACATGCTGATGCTCGCAGGCATGGTGGTCGTCTTCGCGGCGTTCTTGGCCCTGACCGCCCAGACGTTCATCACGCGGCCGATCCAGTTCCTCGCCAAGACGACCAAGCAAATTTCGTCGAACAACGACTACTCGCTTCGGGTCCCGGTCACCAGCCAAGACGAGATAGGCATTTTGTGCGAAGGCTTCAACGATATGCTCTCCCAGATCGAGCACCGAGAGATCGAGCGCGACATCGCCGAAGAGGCGGTTAAAAAATCCGAGTCTCGGTTTCGCAACATCA
The DNA here is from genome assembly GCA_011389755.1 of Deltaproteobacteria bacterium. Classification (GTDB taxonomy): domain Bacteria; phylum Myxococcota_A; class Polyangia; order JAAYKL01; family JAAYKL01; genus JAABTR01. Next base: position 4,252 of record JAABTR010000065.1, read on the forward strand.
TCGAGCAGTCCGGGGATGCCATGTACGTGGTCCAGGGCGGCCGCATCGCCTACCTCAATCCAAAGTTCGTGCAGCTGCTCGACCTGCCCGAAGAGGATATCGCCGCGGATCCGGACGCGGTGGTCGACGCTTTTTCGGGGTTTATACGGTCCACCGGCGAGCTCGTGGAGAGTCATGGAGCGCAGGTCCTGTCGCGCCCCAAGCTGGAATTCGAGGGCTACACCGCCTCCGGAGACACCTACAACTTCGAGGCCAACCTCGCGAAGATCGAGTGGGACAACCGCCCGGCCGCCCTGGGCACCCTGCGGGACGTCACCCATCGCAGACGCAATGAGCAGCAGCTGCGCCAACAACAAACGCAGCTCAACAAGTACGCCACCGAGCTCGAGCGCAGCAACCGGGAGCTCAACCAGTTCGCCTACGTCACCTCCCACGACCTCAAAGCGCCTCTGCGGGCGATCTCGAGCCTGTCCCAGTGGATCGAGGAAGACCTGGGCGACGTGCTCACCGAAGAGACCCACAAGCAGATGAACCTCTTGCGCGGCCGGGTGGACAGGATGGAGGCCCTCATCAACGGCATCCTGGAATACTCTCGGGTTGGCCGCATCAGGACCAACCTAGAGACCGTGAACATAAAATCGCTCCTCGAAGACATCGTGGACTTGCTGGCGCCGCCGGCGGAGTTCACCGTGGAGATCGGCCCGAACATGCCCACCTTGAAGACCGAAAAGCACCGCATCCAACAGGTCTTCGCCAACCTCATAAGCAACGCCCTCAAGTACGTGGGCCGCCCCGACGGGCTGGTCCAAATCTTCGTCCGGGACCGAGAAATCTTTTACGAGTTCACCGTACAAGACAACGGTCCGGGTATCGATCCGAGCTTCCACGACAAAATTTTTGTCATTTTCCAGACGCTGCAGGCCCGAGACAAGTACGAGAGCACAGGCGTCGGCCTGTCCATCGTCAAAAAAATCGTCGAAGACAAAGGCGGCGCGGTGACACTCGAGTCCGAGCCTGAAAAAGGCGCCCGATTCGTATTTAACTGGCCCAAAATCGACCCGCTGCTCGAAAACGGGTAAGATGAGTCTCATGGAGTGTGATTGATCATGGAGCTGGCCAGGATGTTCGAAACCGCTGAGCGAACTTCTATTCTCTTGGTCGAGGACGACCAAGTCGACGTCATGAACGTCAAACGGGCGTTTCGAAAAAACAACATCAAGACGCCTTTATATGTGGCATGGGACGGTATCGAGGCGCTGGAGATGCTCAGGGGCCCTCGAAGCAGCGAGCTGGAGATCTTCCCCAAGATCGTCTTGCTGGACATCAATATGCCGCGCATGAACGGCATCGAACTGCTGCGCGAGATCCGGGGGGACGACAAGCTCAGCAAACTGCTGGTCTTCGTCCTGACGACATCGTCGAACGACGAAGACATCATCAACGCCTACAGCCTCAACGTGGCCGGCTACATCCTCAAGCCCGTCACTTTCGATAAGTTCGTCGAAGCGGTATCGACCCTGAGCAAATTCTGGAACATCAACGAGCTACCTTGAAAGCCCCTCACATCGCCTTGCCCCCCATGCGAACAGTGGTGTGCGTTCCCACCTACAACGAGCGGGAAAACCTCCTGGCGCTGATCAACGAGATCAACAAGGCGGCGCCGTCCGCGAGCGTCCTCGTCGTCGATGACGGTTCACCGGACGGCACCGGCGAGCTCGCTCAGAGGATCGCCCAAAAAGACGACCGGGTGCACGTATTGCATCGCCTCCGCAAAGACGGCCTCGGCCGGGCCTACATCGACGCCTTTGACTGGGCCCTCGAGCGCGGCTACGACGCCGTGGTGCAAATGGACGCCGATTTCTCCCACCACCCGCGCTACTTGCCCCGGATGCTGGAGCTCTTGACCGCCTCGGACGTGGCGGTGGGGTCGCGCCGGGTGCCCGATGGAGGAGTGACAGGCTGGCCTCTTGGCCGCCGCCTGCTCTCGCGTCTGGGCAGCGCGTACAGCCGGATGGTGCTCGGCACCGATGTCCGAGATCTCACCGGCGGGTTCAACGGCTACACCCGCGAGGCCCTCGACGAGATCGATTACCGCACCGTGCGCTCGAGCGGGTATGCTTTTCAAATCGAAATGAAGTATCGTTGCACGCAAAAGGGCCTGCGCATCGAGGAATTCCCCATCGTCTTTCGAGATCGCCGGCGAGGAAAATCGAAAATGAGCGCCGCCATCGCGGCTGAGGCTCTCGCGAGGGTCGCTTTTTTGCGCATCGAAACCGCCTTGTCGAGGAGAAATCACTCATGAGCACGACGAAAACGCTCGGATGTCATCTCTTGTTTCTATCGATCCTGAGCACCGCGCCTCTTGCCAAGGCGGACACACCGGAGTGCGAGACTCTCGAGATCGACCAACCCAGCCCGATGCTCACCGACCTCAACATCGTCTACACGTGGGAGTCCTCGTGCGCGAACTCCCCCAAGACCGTGGTTGCCTTGAGAGACGACGCGGAGGTCAAAGTCTCTTTCGACAAGAGCAAGGACGGCGAGCTGATCCGGTACGAGGGCACGCTGAGAGGCACCACAGCGGGTATGCACCACATCGGTGTCGCCGTGACGCTCGATGACGGCTCGAGCTACGACCTGATCGAGAGCGTGCTCGTTTCGGGGACGACGGCCAAGGGGGCCGAGTCCACGGAGGTTGAGGACGACGGCTCCGGCGGCTGCTTCGTTGCGAAACTCGGTCGTCCCAAAGGAGCGACCCTATTCGGCCTCCTCACAGCGCTCTGGTCGTCTCTTTCTGGCTAGCTTCTCGGCGCGCTTGGCCCGATGTCGCCACACGAACCTCAGGGTGATCACGTAGGTGGGCACGGCGAAGATCACCCCGAGCATCGTGCCGCCCACGAAAAGAGGGATGAGCATGTCGGCGCCCAGGTGCAGGATGCGCTGGATGCTCTCGAGCATCTCGGACCATTGCCAGTTCGCGGCTTCGTCGATGATGGCCCGGAACCGCTCCCAGCCGACCGGTTCGCTGCTTGTGAACAGGAGCCCGAACCGGTAGTCCATGTAGTAGATCGGCAACACGGTCACGGGGTTCGTGATCCACACTCCGGCCAAAGCGGCCTTGAGGTTCGCGCGGAAAGGCAGCGCGACCACCGCGACCACCGCCATCTGGATCCCCATGATCGGCATGAGCCCTATAAATATGCCCAGGGCGGCGCCCAGCGCGATCTTGGCAGGTGGATCCTTTTCCTTGGCGATATCGATGAGCTTGCCGAGAGCTCGACGCAGAAGGTCGTTCTTTTCTTGAGCCGGTCGGTTCGAAGGTCGTTCAGCCACTTCATAACTCGCTTTCACCGGCGCAGTTTGCCACAAGGTCGGGCCCAACCAAAAGACATAAAAGAACGTGAAGTTGCAATATGCGCCTGTTTGACGCACACTCGGTGAACTATGGCGAAAGAATGGTGTAAAGTCGACGAGTTGGCGCACGCGCTCGAAAAACATTTTGGGTCAGCGCCCCGAATCGCGGCCGTCTTGGGATCGGGCCTCGGAGGCGCCGCCTCGGGCCTCGAAGGCCGCTCGAGCGCGCCGACCTCTGAGCTGCCCCACTGGCCGTCATCTACCGTCTCCGGGCACGCCGGAGCGGTCCACAAAGGACGACTGGGCGGCTGTGACACCGCCATGGTGCAGGGCCGCGTGCATCTCTATGAGGGTTACTCCCCCGAGGAGGTGGTGCGGCCTGTCCGCGCCCTGGTCACCTGGGGCGTCCAGACCATCATCATCACCAACGCGGCCGGCGGCGTGAACCCGGGCTTTGAGCCGGGCCGCTTGATGCTCATCGAGGATCACCTCAACATGACCGGTCGCAGCCCCCTGCTGGGTCCCAACGACGACACCCGAGGGACGCGCTTCCCCGACATATCAGACCTCTACACAAAGGCACTGCGCCGACTGGCCGCCGAGGCCGCCGAAGAGCACCAAATCGACCTGTGCCGCGGGGTCTACGCCGGGGTCCTCGGGCCCAGCTACGAGACGCCGGCCGAGGTGCGCATGTTCGGCGCCCTGGGGGCCGATGCCGTGGGAATGTCCACGGTGCTCGAAGCCGTGGCCGCCGGACATATGGGCGCCGCAGTGCTGGGGATATCCTGCATCACCAACCGCGCAGCCGGCCTCGAAGGCGCCCTGCTCGACCACGAAGACGTCAAGAAGGCGGGCGCCGCCGCCGCCAGCGACCTCATCACCTTGATCACCGCCGCCTCGGCAAAGATCGGGCGGGCATCCTGAAATCCCAGACACAAATAGACTGGGAGGCCCTCAAAGAAGCCGCCACGGCGGCCCGGGCCAACGCCCACGCCCCATATTCGCGTTTTCGGGTCGGGGCCGCGGTCCTTGCAAACGGACGCATCTTCGCCGGATGCAACGTGGAAAACGCGGCCTACCCCGTGGGCATCTGCGCCGAGCGCGGGGCCTTGAGCGCTGCCATCGCCGCCGGATGCAGACAAATCGAAGCGCTGGTGCTGGTGACCGACAAACCCGCCACGCCGTGCGGCATGTGCCGTCAGGCCTTGTCCGAGTTCAACCACGACCTCGCCATCTTGATGTTAAGCGACGAGATGGAGGCCCAGGCCACGCTGTCCCAGCTCCTGCCCGATCCGTTCCTATAACAAAGACTATCGAGAAGCGGCTCCGATGCGCCGAAGATCGGTGATCACGTCGCTGTACAGGCGCAAAAAGCTCGCGTAGCAGCCCCAGGCGTCGCAGACGCTCACCGAGTTGTGGATGTCGGCCTTCTTCGTCAAAAACAACGAGACGTACATGGCGCTCTCGCGGCAATCGTGGGGAGCGAGCGCGGGCATCGCCGTCTTGCACTCGGGGCACCTCAAGGTCAAAAGCTCCTTGTCGCCGAACTCGGTCTCCACGATTCGCCGCGAATCTTTATAGAACGGACTGAGATAGACCTCCTGGACGACATTGTCCCCCTCGCACAGAAGCCTTATTCCCGGCTCTCCATCGAACTTCTCGTTTCCATCTCGAATGAGAGGATGACCGTGGGAGCAAAAGAGCTCCTGTACGAGCAGGCGCCCTTTTTTTTGAACGATGAGCTCTTGTTTGAGCTCATCATCGGCCGCCGGGATGATGAGACGACCTGTACTGTCGAACCTACTCATGGTGCATCCTTTCCTCGGCGCCTCCCGGACGAGGCGCGTTCCCTTTCGAATTTGGCTGACACATATCAAATCTAGTGCTGCGCGGGTCCCTGGCAAACCCCGG
>JAABTR010000066.1 GCA_011389755.1 Deltaproteobacteria bacterium
CGACGAGCCTTCGGCTTTACCCCTATGAACGGCCGATACTCCGAGAGCTCGAAAGAGGCATCACAGATCGGTTCTTGGCCTTTTCATGAGGTCTCGTCGACCCAGTGGGTGTCGAAGTCCGAAGTGGCTGGGACGATGCACAAAAAAGAGACGGGTCCCTGCTCCCGATTTTCATAGGAATGAACCACGCCGGCCGGAATGTAGACGGCATCTCCGGCCATGACAACCTTCTCGCGTCCATCGAGATGCAGGACCATCTGCCCTTCGAGGACGTATTGCTGGTGTTCCACGGTGTCGTGCCTGTGGGCGGGGATCCGCCCTTGGGGCTCGAGGCGAAACTTGCGGGTATGGAAGCCGGAGGCCACGTCTTCGGCGCCAAAAAGAATCTGAATACTGGCGCCAACGGCGTTGGGCACCTCCTGAGCGGCCGCGTCGTCAGATTTCTTGATGATGGACTGATCCTTCATGATAACTCTCTCCTCCCTAAAAGGTCTTCCGGTCAATCGGCGCCGCCACCTAGCTGCAAGCCGCCCCCCAAGGGGCTGTTCGAGCCGCCCAGGGGGCTGTTCGAGCCGTCCAGGCGCAGCCCGCCGGTGCCTTTTTTGAAACCGCCCTCTCCGAGCTTGAGCTGCAGGGACCCCCCCGAGCCGATGTCCCCATCGGAGCCACCATCCCCTGCTGCGTCCCGCTCCAGCTCGGCATCGGCCCCTTCGTCCGGGCTATAACCAAAAGCCCTCTCGATGTCCTCGGCCATACCCTCCGTCTCCGCGTTGGCGAGCACCTCATCGAGCACCGATCGCATCTCCTCGAAGCGGGCCGTACCTCGATATATTGTGGCCAGGTTGAGGAGACTCGAGACGCTGCGCTCGGAAAGCCTCACCGCCTGCTGCGCCTTCTCGATGGCCTCCTCGGACAAGTTCTGGGAGGCGTAAAGCTGCGCCCAGGTCATGAGCACCTGCGGCGAGGACGGCTCGAGGCGAGCCGCCAACTCGAGCTCTGATTCGGCCAAATCCGGCTCCCGCCGCATGATGTGGTAGGTCGCCATGAGGCTGTGGGCCCGAGCGTAGTCGGGGGCTTTGTCGATGGCCGCCTTGATCTCGCCCTCGACCCGGCCTCCGGGCAAACCCGCCAAGAGGAGCATCTCGGCATAGTTGGCTCGGGACACGGCGTCATCCCGCATTTTGATGGTCTTTTCGAACTCCGCCAAGATCTCCGGCCCCGGCGCTCCCGATGCCGCGAAGATGAGACCGCGCTGCATGTAAAAGTAGGGGCTTTGGGGGTCGAGCTCGATGGCCAGCTGATTGAAATCGAGCGCCTTGGCGGTCTCTTTTTTCGCGAGCAGGCTCATCCCCTCGAGAGCGAAATAGGGCGCCCTCGCCTGGGCATCGGACAACGCGCGCACCAAAGCCGCGGAGTCGAAGCGGCCGGAATAGGGATCAAACACCTTGGCCACACCTTTGTCGTCGGGCTCTCCCCAGACGACGGCGTAGCGTCCCAGTCGCCCGGGCAGGTCCGCCGGCTTTTTCTCCGTGGCAAAAGATAAAACCTCCACCATCTCGGCGTCTTCGAGGCCCTCGGCCCGGGCCATGGAGAATAGCAGGGCGGCCAGCTCGTAGCTCAAGACCCGAAAAGGCTCCTTTGGTTTTTTTTCGAAAAGGGACGCGAGCTCGCCGGCCCTCAGGACCCCTTCGAGCCGCTGCTCCCTCTGGTGATGGGGCTTCCACACCCCCTCGGTGCGGCCTCTCAAGACCCGATCAAACAGCGCGGCGAGGGCCTTTGGCCCCTGCCCGGACGCCGCGTCAGATGCCAGGGTCTTGACGGGATCGCCCGCCGCCAAAGGATCTGCCTTTTTCTCTTTGGGTACCTTCGACTCCTCGATGAGCTTTTCGAAGGAGACCACAGCCGCTGCGTCATCCGCTTGCGTTGCGTCGTCTCCTTGGCCTGCTTGTCCCACCACGTAGTAGGCCACGACGGCTCCTGCCAGCGCGATGAGCGCCAGGGGAATCCAAAACGAACCCCGCCTCCGCGCAGCGGCCGGACCGGACTCCTCAACCCGCTCGACCTCGTGTATCGTTAAACATTTCGGACATCTAGGCTTGCGCTCTTCCCCGGATTCGAACGTGTGATCGCACGCCATGCACCTGTATTTCATCGTCGAACCTTTCGCTTATTGTCTTGCTCGTTTCATGTATCGCGGCAGATCTCGTATTGTCAAACGAACCGGGCCTTCGCGTCCAACCTTGACGAGAGGCCGCGCGAGTGGGTATGCCAGGCAAAGATGAGTGAGGCAAACAACACAAACAGCGGCGTGTGCCCCCACTGCAAAGCCGCGGTCGATCCTCTGCGAGCTCCCGCCGTAAGCGTGATCGGAGGGCGCATTGTCCACTTCTGCTCGGCTTTATGCCGAGAACAGCACCTGGAACGCACCCCCGAGCCGGAAAAAAAAGCGCCGGAGACGAAACCGCCGAGGCAGACCGAATCGTCGGCGTTTCAAAATCCCAGCGACCAAGGGGCAAACTCTTCGCAAACGGCTGTGGACTCCGATGCGCCTCGCGCGGCTTTGGGCAGCGAAGATATCGAGGAGGTCGGGGCACAATCTCTCCCGATGGGACCACATTCGTCCCCAGACAACCCTCGCGCGAGTAAAAAGGGCGCGTCGCCGCTTTTGAGGAACCGGCTCCTCCTCCTCGGGATGACAGCAGGCGTGACCGCCGCCGCGCTTTGGTCATGGGAAACCGACCGAACGATGATAGGCCAGCTCGCCGTCTTGGCCGGTGCATTTGTCCTGTGTGTGCTGGGCACGCTTCGGGGGCGCCGCGCCGGTCCGATGCGGGTGCTCGAGAGCTGGGCCGTGCCGCTCACCGCATCGGCGGTCGCTCTCAGCCATGGCCTCGGCGCGCGGGCCAGCTCTTGGACCATCGTCGTCGGCGCCGCGGTACTTTTGGTGGACCAGCTCGGACGAACCCTCGAGCTGATGGGCCGAGCACGATCCCGCGTCCTCGGCGCCCTCGAAGGGCGCAGCGACGTCGCGATACCAGGGTCATGGAAAGACAACTCCCCCATTGCCAGGAGGCTCCGGTGGATCACTGTGCCCTTGGAGTGGGCCCGCTATCCCGTTGCCGCCGCGGTGGGGGCCGGGGTGTCTTTTTGGGGAGAGGCCGGGGCGCAAGACGCGATCACCGCGGGTGCGATCGCTTTGGTGGGCCTGTCTCCCCGTGCGCTCAAGATGGCAACCGGCGACGCTCATCTGAGCGTCGGCATTAAAAACCTCGCCGCAGGAGTGTTCATGCGCGACGCTCACGTGGTGGACAAAGTCGCCGATAGCACAACCGTCACCTTGATGGCATCGAGGACTGTCATCGAGGGCGAGCCGCGAGCCATGGACCTCAAGCTCGCTGCCGGTGCCGATAGAGACACCGTGTTGGGACTTCTCCTCGCTCTCAATGCCGAAATCCCGGGACGGATCGCCGCCGGAATTCGGCACTGGCTGGTCGAGACCGGGGCCACGCCCCCCCCAAATGAGATGATTCGGGTCGAAAAGCTGCCGGGCTTAGGGCTCCGAGGAGCGCTGGGCGGCCGCGAAATACTCAGCGGCGATAGAAGGCTGCTTTTGTCAAAACACGTTTCCACCGCTCGGCTCGAAGACCACGCGCACCGTATCGAGCAGACGGGACGCCGCGCCGTTTTCGTGAGCGTGGACGACTCGGCGGTCGCCTGTTTTGCGCTGGAAGATCCGATCTCGGTCCACGCGGCGCCGGCCGTCGCAGCGATCCGGGCCTTGGGAATCGAGCCGGTGTTGGTCACGTCCGCGGGGGTGGACGCCGGCACCGCCCTCGCCGCTCGACTTGGAATCGAAATCGTTGAATTCGACAAAGACGAAACCGAGGTGGGTGCGGTCATACGCCGGCTCGAACAGGCCGGAGACCAAACGGTGCTGGTGGGAAGGGGACACGCTTTCGAGGACGACGCCAACACGAGCGCCGCCTCTATCGCGCTGGGCCATCGCGATCAGACCATCGCTGGTATCGTCACCGCTGATGAAAACATCGGCAAAGTGCCATTCATCTTGGCGTCATGCCGTCGCGCTCGCGCGAGCGTGGCGACGAACATCGCGGTCGCCTGTTCGTGTCTGGGCCTCGGAGTCATCCTCTCTTTGGGTTGGATCTTTCCCGCCAGCGTCTTGGTCGCAGCCGCCTTGCACTGTGCGGCGGGGATCTCTTCCACGATCAACGGCCCCTACCCGGCAGTCCAGAGATTTTTTTCTCTGCCTTCCAAATGGCTTCTGCGCCTCCGGCGCCCAGCGGCGACTTCCGACTGAAAATAGGTTCAAACGACCTGCTTCGCTCACTTTGAGTTCCATCAACACACCATACGCTTGACAAAAAATGGCATGGGCCGGTATGTCCGACCCATGAGAGCCGCGCCCGTCATCAGAGTCGTAGGTGCTTTGCTGGTATTCGTGGGCCTCTCCATGCTTTTGGCTGCCGCCATAGCTTTCATCTACCGCGAAGAAGATCTAACCGCCCACCTACTCGCAGCCGGCTCCACCCTGATAGCCGGACTCGGGGTGTACTTCGCCACCGGCAAACCAACCAGGCAGATCGACGTATCCCACCGGGAGGCGTTCGCCATTGTGACATTTGGATGGTTGCTGTCTTGCGTTTTCGGCGCGTTGCCCTTTTTTTATTACGCGCACGTGGACCCTCTTTTTTTCGCGGACGCGCCGCAACGTATTGACGACCTGTTCCCCGGTGAAACCGCGACGACCGCGCCGCCGAACTGCGAAACCCAAGAGGGGATCGGCCGCGAATTTTGTTCTTTTACCAATTCAGTCTTTGAGTCGACATCGGGCTTCACCACGACGGGAGCAACCATTCTCGAGGCCGGTCTGTGGGACGATCCGGCCTCAAGGCGCGGAGGGCTTCCCCACGGCCTCTTGTTCTGGAGAGCGCTGACACACTTTTTGGGCGGCATGGGGATCATCTTGCTTGGTGTCGCCATCCTTCCACTGCTTGGCGTGGGCGGCATGCAGCTCTTCAAGGCCGAGGTGCCCGGTCCGGTCAAGGACAAGATGGCGCCTCGCATCGCCGAGACCGCGCGCATGCTCTGGAAGGTCTACGCCGGTTTGACGTTTTTGCAGTTCATCTGCTTGACGCTGACCGGCCAGGGGCCCTATCTCGCCATCTGCCACGCCTTTGCGACCATGGCCACCGGCGGCTTCTCACCGCTCTCCGCCTCCATAGAGAGCCTCAAAAACCCCGCCGCAGAGTGGATCATCTCGCTTTTTATGCTGCTGGCGGGCGCCAACTTTTCGCTCCATTTTCTTTCTATCAAACGAAGACGCCTCGTTTACTGGCGCGATCACGAGTTCCGCTTCTATTTTTTCGTCACGCTAACGGTGACCGCGATCCTCTCGATATATCTGTTTTTCAACCCTGGCTATGGCGTCCACGAGAGCATCCGCTCCGGCGTCTTTCAAACGCTGACAATTTTGACGACGACCGGTTTTTCCACCCACGACTTCGCCCTGTGGGGCGTCGGGGCGCAGCTGGTCCTCTTCAGTCTCTTTTTCATAGGTGGCAGCTCGGGATCTACCGGCGGCGGCATCAAGTGTGTGCGCGTCTTGCTGATG
>JAABTR010000377.1 GCA_011389755.1 Deltaproteobacteria bacterium
CGTGTGCTCTTCCGATCTCCGTATGCCCACAGTGCGAAAATGCTCACGGGTGAGGCTGTCAGCTTTGTCTACGAATGGATCTGAGCAGCCGGGCGTCACCAGGTTTATAGTCGTCATGGGCGGCGCGTTGCGACCCGGTCTCGCACCCCAAGACATGTTCTCGTACGTCGAGACATGTCTTCGGCTGACTGCCGAGGAGAAGGGAGCCGCTTGTCCGCACAGGGGCGCTTTCATAGTCCCGTCCCTACTTTCATGAAGCCCCCGAATGAGACACGTTGGTAGCAATTGCGCCCAAAGATACTTATCCTCTTGGACACGCGGTCACGTGATCAAGCGAAATTGCGAGGCATACGAGAGGGGGCCTGATGCGATTTTGGGTTTATTGTGTCTGTGGAACGCTGTTTTGGGCGGCTATGACGCTGGCGAAAACGGGAACCTGTGCTGAGGACATCCCAAGCAGCGAATCCGCAGATGAGGCGTCTACTCTTCCCCCTATCCTCGATCCGCAGTTTCGACATCTCAAACAGCACCAATTTGAGTTGAGTGCCTATGGGGGCAACTACGTCGGACCCTCGGTCGAAAAGTCTTGGCTCGCCGGAGGGCGCCTTCATTTTCATCTGAGCGGCACGTTCGCGGTGGGGGTAACCTACGGTTTTCAGTGGCTCGCTGTGGACTCTCTGAGCTGCGAAGGCCCCCCCATCAGCGGTAGGGATACCCACTATTTGGACGGGGAGCTTGTCATCTCAAATGACATGGCCATACGCTTTGGCTCCAATGTGGTGGAGGCGGATCTGTTTCTAACCTTGGGGGTGGGAACACTACTGATCGATGAAAAGTGGGAGGTGCTTGGTGTGCTTGGGGGCGGCGTCAAATTCTACACCGGTTTGCCCTGGCTCGCGATACGCATCGACGTAAATACTTACCTGCACCGGGTAAGGCATCCCGCCGGCAGCGAACTGGACACCAACGTTTCCTTCATGTTTGGCCTTGCATTCCTATTCCCCACCAATCCGTCACCCTAGTTGCAATCGCTGAGCCGATCGCCGATCTGATCGGCGACGTCACACGCCGCCTGGCGCCCCCGCTTTGAAGCTCAATGCAAAAGGTCGCGCTCTTTGTCGCTGAGCCTCTCTTTGCTCTTTTGCGTCTTGATGAGGGCGTCGAGGGTCTGGGTGCGCCTCTGGGATCTCTTTTGGGTCTCGCTTTTTGAAAGGCGCGCCGCAGGGGGCGCGATTCTTCCGCGGGCGGCGGTTCCTTTTCGGCCGTAGGTGGCCCCGGCGGCGCCGGCTTCGGCGGCTTTTTCCATCCAGATGTCGAGGCGGGAGCCGTGGGGGACGGCTTCGGTGACGCGGATGCCCAAAAGGGCGGGATCTTCGGTCCGACCGACCGGGGCTTTGACCTTTGCGGAGCGAAACTCGAAGGTTTTGTGCCCGGCCTGGGTGATGACATCGACCAATACGGCGTCCTTGATGTAGTCGGCCACCTGGGGCACGGGGTAGACCCCTTCGAACCTGTAGACCCCTTTGGGCGCGGGCATCGGGTCCATTCCCTGGGGGATGCGCAGGCCGAGCACCACGTTCTTGCTGCTGGGAAGCTCCTTTGTCCCTTTGAACGTCTCTGGTTCTCCGGCGCCGTCCAAGGTCGCCCGGGCGGTCTCTTGGCCTTGCGCTTGCGGCGGAGCGCTTTGATTTTTCGTTTTCTCGCACCCGGGCACCGCGACCAAGGCGATGCTCAAAGCGCAAGGCGCGATCACTCGAAGATAATGGCCCATGAATCGAACCTCAAAATCGAAATCTCCAGCAGGTTTCCGCCTTGCGCCAATGGTTCGCGCCTGGTCTGGATGGCGTCGCTGGGCACTTGCTTGTTGTCGTACTGCTTAAAGTCCTTTTTCGCCTTTTGAACCGCCAGCTCGAAGACGTCGGTGTCGAACCCGGTGGAGCAGCGGGGCCTCGAGACCACCCGAACCCCCGAGAGGAGCTCGCCGGGGAACCACCGGAACATGGTGTATTCGCCGCTTCCGACGGTGAATCGACCAAAATCGTCTTGCTCGAAACTGGTCTCAACCTCGCCGTTGGGGCCTTTGCGCCTGTTGAAGTCGACGCCCCAGATGCGGGAGCCGCCGGCTTCGCAGGCGTCTTTGAGATCGGGGTTTTCGATGGGCACGAAGGTGGTGAAGTACGCCACCTCGTTGAAGACCAGCGGCGCGCCCACGAGTTTTTCTCCCACGTTCCAAAAGCTCTCACCGCTGACCCCCGTGAACTCGTGATCCACCTGAGCCGCGGCGAGCTTGCTCCGCGCT
>JAABTR010000378.1 GCA_011389755.1 Deltaproteobacteria bacterium
TTTCTCCCACGTTCCAAAAGCTCTCACCGCTGACCCCCGTGAACTCGTGATCCACCTGAGCCGCGGCGAGCTTGCTCCGCAGCTGGACGTGCCACGGGGTCCAGTCTTCGTCGCCGGTGGCGACCAGATCGTCCCCGATCCACCAGTTGACGACAGGCACCTCCACCGTCATCGTCGGCGTGTCGGTGTCCTCGGCCCCCAGCTCCACCGACTCGGTGTCGTCGGTGATGGAGAAGACCCGGTTGCGGTTCCACGACGAGAGCCCGTCGTACTGGCCGGTGCCGAAGATGATGACGTTCTTGCCTTCTTTGTTCTCGGCGATGGTGGGGGCGCCAACGATCATCGTCCGGGGAGCGTCCATATTCGTGGGCGCGTCGGGATCGACGGCGCAGCTTTTGCCTTGGGTAAAGCCCGTGCAGCAGTCCTCGTGTTGACAGGTGTCGCTCGTCGAGCAGCAGCTCTGCCCCGGTGGCGGCGTGCACGACAGATCGCAGTCCTCGTAGGGGTAATCCCAGGCCAGCATGGTGTCGAAAAAGACACTGAGGCACCACTTCTGTGGGTCCGTATCGGTCATATTGATCTGCCACAGGCGGCCCCGATCGTCGCCGATGAACGCTTCGTTGGTCGAGGTGACCATGTCGGAGCCAAAGGGGATCACCGGCTCACCGAGGAGCTGAGCGCTCTCGATGACCGCGTCTTCGTCGTCGGGGTCCTCTTTGAGCCCGGCCGGCGAGTTCGCGCACATATCGACGTCCCCCAAGGCGCCCGGGCGCAGGTAGCGGATGAGCTTGCCGTCCGCGAGCCTCACGATGTAGACGCCGGTGTTCCCGTCCGGGCTCCCATCGGAGCTCCAGCCCCCCGGCAGGATCGCCGCGGCCACCTGAGCGGTCGTATTCTCGGCGATGTCGTAGGTCACGTAGGCGATGGCCGGTTTCGCGAGGGGATACCCCATCTCGAGCAGCGCGGCCTTGGCCGTGTCGTCGTTGTTCCCCCACATCTTGGCCCCCGGGCTCAGCTCCCAGCGCAGCATGTTCGTCGTGGTCGGCGCGTTCGCGCTGGACAGCTTGCCGGTCACGTCCAGGGCGTAGTAGCCCCTTCCGCCCTTGCCCAAGCCGCCCAAGACGATGGAGCGCCAGAATTTCTTCTCCAGGCCGGGGTTGCTGGTCGCCGGGTCGCGGAACAAGAGGACGTCCCGGGTCACGGGCGATCCGTCCATCAAGAACAGGTGCTGGTATAGACCGGCTTCTTCGTCGGTGCGGATGTCGTAGCCGGTCTCGTTGCGGTCGATGTCGATGGGAAACTGCCGCCACAGCTGGGGGAGTAAAACCCGCGGCACATAGCCAAAGGCCTCGACGCGCATGCTGCCGTTCTCGCTGTCTTGCATCTGGGTGATATCGAAAGCGTGCATGACGCCGTCGTTGGTGCCCACGAACAAAAAGGGATGCCGCGCCGACGTCTCGGTCCGAAACAGATCGTGGCTGGGAATGCCAAGCCTGTCGGTGGGTGGCCCCAGCACCGACGGCGTCGAGTTGAAGATATCCGCGAGCCCGCGATCCTGCATGAACTGGGAGACGGCGTTTTGCAGATCGTGGGTGTCGTCGCACAACCCCGCCACCTCTCCATCTGCAAAGTGGCAGTCGTCGAGATCAGAGGCGCTGAGCTCGACCAGCTCGAAGAGATTGGACTCGATCCACGCCTGCGCGTTGGCGGACCCGGTCAGCTGCACGGCGTAGTCTTCGTCGTCTATCTCCTCTTCCTTGACCACCAACAGTTCTCTCTCGGTCTGATTCTCGAGCTGGGCGCCGATGTTGGACGGCGTGCCCTTTTGGGCCGCTTTCATCCCGTCCGTGCACTCGTACGGGGTCCGGGAGAGAATCCCCTGCCAGGGCCGGCCCTGCTTGGCCACATACCCCGAGTTGAACTCGTACTGCCCCGCGATCTCGACGACTCCGGGCCAGATGCCGGGCCCGGCGACCGTGGGCACGTTCCAGGTGACCACGTCGGTGCGGGTCGCCACCGTGGAGGAGAGGCTGCCGATGACCATGTCGAGCACCGTGGCCAGATCCTTGGCGTCGTAAACGAACAAGGCCCGGTCTCCCTTGGTCTTGGTCTTGTCGCCCCGGGTCAAGGTGCAGATCGGGTAGGGGTTCGCCGTCGAGGGGTCGGCGCAGACGGTATCATCCGCGTCCAGGTCGGGATCGAGCCACGGCGGCGGCAGCTCGGCCAGGTGCCCCCCTGCCCCACTGGACGACGGGGCATTCCACGGCCACCCCTGGCAGGCGATCTCGTTGAGGAACTCCCGAGGCGTCATCAGGCACGACTCGCCGTCGGGGCAGGCCTCGATGTAACATGCTTTGTCGTTGTATCCCGAGGTGTACGCGACGCACCGAGCGCGCTTGGCCTGGCATTCGGCATCGG
This sequence comes from Deltaproteobacteria bacterium, assembly GCA_011389755.1. Classification (GTDB taxonomy): domain Bacteria; phylum Myxococcota_A; class Polyangia; order JAAYKL01; family JAAYKL01; genus JAABTR01. The sequence continues at coordinate 2,419 of JAABTR010000378.1, forward strand.
CCACCGGGTCCCCGGTGAGCTCGCAGGTGCAGTCCGCGCACGTCTCGAGGCGCTCCTGACACGCCGGATCCATGGCCGAGCAGTTGGGGTCGGCCTGCACGTCGGCGCAGTCCTCGGTGACGTTGAATCCCACCACGACCAGGTAGACCGGCTGGTCCTCCTCGGCGCGGACCTCGCCGAGATCGGAGAGGAGCTGATCCAGGGTCCTCGACCCCACGTCGAACAGCTCCCAGGCCTCCTCGGGGGTGGAGCGCCACGGGCAATCGAACGCCGTGGTCGCCACGCTCGTGTTGAAGGGATCCCAATCGTCGTCGGTGTTGGTCACGTTGCACGAGCCGGCCGGCCACTCCAAAGCGCCGGGGTCGCCGTCGGTGACCATCACCACGATTTTAGGGCGGCACTTGTAGTAGCGATCCTTGCCTGAGGAAGCAGACATCGATGGATCTTGTTTGTTGATGGTCATATCGAACGGGCGCACATACGGGTCGGTGGCCAGGTAGTATCCGGCGTCATCCACCAGCGCGCCGATGGGCGAGCAGTTGAGTGGCTCCATGGTCTCGAAGACGTCCCGCACGCGCTGGTTGGTGGCGTCCGCGGTGAGCCCGATGCGCACGAGCCCCCCGACCGCCGCCGGGTTGTCCGAACGAGCGCCGGCGTTCCAGTAGCCTCCGGTCAGATACTCTTTCCAGACGCGCGAGTCACCGTAGTCCCACCAGGTGTCGTGGGGGTCGCACGGCGCCGAGGGCGTGCCGGTCAGGCAGTTCGGCAGGTTGTCGTAGGTCATGATGCCGAAGCGGGCCAAGGAGCTGTAACGGGTCAAGATCCCGTTGCCGAGCCGATCGCGGGCCGCCGGGTTGTAATTCCAGCACATCCCGTTTACCACGTCGGCGATGCGGCAGTAGATCTTTTGTTCCTCGTTGGCGGTGAAGTACGAGACCATGGTGTAGGGGCCGTCTGCGTCCGGGTCGAAGTTGGGGTCGGATGAATTACCGATGTAGTTGTCGTCCGTGATGAGCTTGATGCACTGGTACATCTCCCCGTCCGGGTGTTTGTGCCAGTTCTCTTCGGGGCAGTTGACCCGCCGAAAGTGGGGGCGATGGGAGATGCGAAACTCCTCGATGTTGTCCGGCGCGCCGTCACCGTCGCCATCGGCGAGATAGCCCTCAGATGTCCAAACGTCTCGGTTCAGCCCGGCCATGTTCGGCCTCATGTAGTAGGGCTCCACCGAGCAGCGGCCATCGCTCCCGGCGCTGCCCAAAAACGCGTCCTGGACCTTCTGCCACGCCGTGGCCGGATCGGTGGACAAAGCGGGATCGATGCAGACCTTGCGCGACCAATCCCACCGGCCCACGTCCCGCTGCCCGGTCTCTCTCATCCAGTCCATGCTGCCCGAGCTGTCGATCAGCAGCATCACATCGGGCTCGACGAGCTCACCGGTGATCTGTGCGTCGACGAAGCCCGTGATCAGCGTCCCCAGGGCGAACCCGAAGGCGGCCGCGAGAACCTTCGCGCTTTGGATTTTTGATTTTCTCATCTGTTCCTACTCCGCTGCGCAAAGAACGAAGCTCGCCCGAGCCGTGGCCCGCCCCTTGGGGATACGCCCCTCTTGGGCGGGACCGAAGGAGGCCCGGCTGCGCACTTCGAACCTGTAATTCTTGATGATATCCGTGTTGTTGGTAAAGCCCGGGCACGCCGCCGCGCGCAGGGGCTCCGCCACTATCTCGAGGGCGACATCGGAGTACCCGGCGCCCAGAGCCGGTGCGGTGCCCAGCGGCTGGGTGCCGTTCAGCCTCGGATCGGGGATCTGCCTCGCCGAGGTGGACTCGCACTGTTCGTCGAGCTGGACAGATAGCGGCAGGCGCGCGGCTCCTGTGTTATCGGGGCTAGCGAACCACTCGTCGAGGGCGGCCTTGTAGCTCTTCTTGTCGCAACCCTCGCCGGCGTCAGGCGCCCGAAAGCCGAGCTTGATATCGGTGGTCAGTATCGACAGCCCCGACTCGGCCAGCACCGCGGCCTGCTGCGCGTCTGCGTAGGCTCCAGCCGAACGCATCTCCCCGTGGGTGTGTCGCATGGCGAGCAGCCCGAGGCCGGTGAACATGACCACCAGCATGATCACCACGAGCAAGACGGTGCCCTCCTGGGCAGACCGCTGCCCAGGGCTGCGGCCGCGGGTTCTTTTCGCCGTAAAAACTTTCATATCTGGCTCTCCAAGATCTCCAGACGCGTGGCCAGGTTCATCAAGTCGACCTCGGTCAGGAGGGTCTTGAGCCGGTAGGCCGAGTGCCGCCTCTCGGTGAGGGGAGCTGAGCCTGAGCTGTCCGTGTCGTCCTCTGACTCGTAGGGGTGCAACGTGTAACGGACGAGCCGACTCGGAGCCCCGTCGTTGTCGAAGGAGCGATAGTCGATAGTGGCGTCGGCCCTCTCCGAGCGGACCGCGAGCCGAATGAGCGCCGACCGTACGTTTTCAGCGCCGTAAGTGTAGGTCCCGATGTCTTCGCACGCCACGTCGCTGGGAAAGCTCGAGGGATCGGTGGCCATGTCTGGAGGGAAAATGTGGTCTCGGTCGCCGGGGACGAAGCCCTCGGCCAGGGCGGTCGACTCGGGAGACACGTAGCTCGGCGGGTACCAGCTGCCGCCGGCCGGCGATGCCCTCCGGCCCACCGGCCGAAACCAGACCTGAAAATCCTCCACATACTCGGCCACCACGCGGCGCGTCGCCTCAATGACGTCGCTGTCGCCCGGCAGGGCGATATTCCCCACCGTCGCCGCCGATCCCCGCTGGCAATCCGACGCGGAAGGCGCCGACGAGCCGTCGTAGTCGACGAAGTAGCGCACCAGGTCCTTGCGATCGCTCTTCTCGTCCCTGACCGGCTCCACCCAGTAGAGCACGGTCTGATTCGCCGCCGCGAACACCTGCTCCCCGTCCTTCATGAACCGCTCGTCGAAGTCGGTCGTCTCCAAGGTGAGCTCACACGTCCCACCGGACTGGACGCCCTCAACGCGGACGTCCAGGTACTTGTCCTTGCCGTTGCGGATATGGACAAAGGCGTAGCGGGGGTCGAACTGCCGCGCGCAGGTTTCGCCCTCGACATCGAGGAGCGTCAACAGGTTTCCGCTCAGCGTGCCCGGATAGAAGGCGCCGCCCAAAAAATTCCCGCTGAGCAGCAAGGCATCGGAACCCGAGCTGCTCGTGTTCAGGTGGATGATCGCGCGTCTGTGCTCGGCGCTCGAGCCGACCATGTCTCGATTGAGGGAGTTCACGTCCACCTGGGAGCTCACCGAGACCATCAACCCGGTGCGTGATATGTCTTGGATGAGCATGCTCAGGCCGTTGCGCGAACGCTGGACCGCCTCGCTCTCCATCTTTTGCCCTTGGGTCTGCGCAGACATCCCCTTTGTTACGATGTACAAAGGCGCGATCATGATAGCGCCCACCACCAAGGCGATCATGATCTCCATGAGCGTGAAACCAAAGGATCGCCCCATCTCTCGCGCCCTCATCGCACCACCTCCCGCGTGACCACCGACACCAGCTCCGCCACGTCGTCGGATCCGTCAGCCCCGATGCGCGCTTCCACAGCGTCCACGGTGCAATCCGTCCAGGCCTCGTCGGTCAGCGCGAACTGCTTGGCCCGGGTCCAGGCCACGCGCACCCGCAGCGTCCACAAGAGCGCGTCGCCCAGCTGGTCCCCCACATGAAAATCCATCGGATCGAGCCTGTAGTTGACACAATAGCGAAAGTTCCCGCCTTCACCCAGCGCCGCGGTGTGCCCGAGGTACGGCCCGACGCGCAAGGTCCCACCGGTATCGAGGGGCGTCCAGACCCCCTGTCCGTTGTCCAGCGCGGCGTCGACCAGCGGCAGATCGGCGCCGGGGAGAGCTCGGATATCTGGCCGCCATGCCTGCATCTCGTTTTTGAGCTCGGTCAAAAAGTACCGGGCGATGTTGTTGGCGGTGGTGGCCTGCCGGCTCTTGAACGCACCTTCGATGGACGCCTTTTGCAGGGCCACGAGCCCGGAGACGGCCACCAAAAAGACCACCAGCGCGATCATGACCTCGATGAGGGTGAACCCCTGCCCCGGCCTTCGGTTCGTCTGCTTCATGGGGCCACCTTGACCAGCGGCGTCCCGCCTGTGGAGAAGTAAACCGCGCGCGCCACGTCCGTAGCGGCGCCCCCGCACGCGCCCCCGTCAAACCGATTGAAGACCACCACCGCGCCGTCGTTCAGAGGCACATCGCCCACCGCTGTAGAAACCTCGACAATGGCGTCCGCCGGCTTGCCGCAGGCCCTGACCCACCCACTCGACGAGACCGCGCCGCCGCCTGCGTCGGTGTCGCTGTCCGAGTCGGCCGCCCCGCCGCCATCACAGGCGCCTTGGGCGAA
>JAABTR010000379.1 GCA_011389755.1 Deltaproteobacteria bacterium
GAACCGGGCTCAACTGACAACCCGAATGATTCGCAAGAGTGCCTCACCAATAGCTGCATGGACCAAATTGTCGACTGCATGGAAGACGAGGAGTGCAGCGCCTGGATGGACTGCATCCGAGGTTGCGAAAGCGATGACATGAAATGCCAGACCATATGCGTTATGTTTCATCAATCCGATTTGGCCGACGATATCACCGTCTGTATGACAGAGAGTGAATGCATCGATCTGGACTATCCCAACATACCAGACTGTCCGCCTGCACAGGACGACCTATCGGATCTGAGTGGCTTGGATGGCACTTGGTGGATGACGGCATACACGTCAGAACCCCATATTTTCGATGTAGAATGTCAGCGGTTTGATTTCACAAAGCGAAGTTCATCTCTGGTCGAAGTGTCATTTACGACGCCGCTAACAGTAAATGGCCAAGAGAGAATGTGTGCTACTGAAGGCACCTTCGAGCTGCTCGAGGATGGATCTGTGAAAGTCGCGTACAACAGCTTTGTGGAATACTATGAGCTTTGGCGCATTATTCACAAGTCAGAGAATACGCTTTTTGCACATTTGTGCTTTACGGCCGGCCCCCACATGAAGGACTACGGCTCGCTCGTTTTGTCACGAGTCCCACTTGCCGAGCTTGATTACGCCGAATATGAGGCCTTGGATGAGGCTGTGGCCAAAACAACAGGGGTTGGTGTCGAGGGTCTGCTCGCGAACGCGAATGAATCTTGCACCAACCAGTGAGCCGCGTGCGGCTGAAAAGGGCGGTTGAAAAGGGCGGCCGGGTGTGGAGCTCAATCGGCCGGCTTGATGTGAACGAGCGCTGCCTGGTGACCCGCGAGGACCCCTTTGAGCACGGCGTTTTCAATCGCAAAGTCGGGACCGGGCCCCAGGGTGGAGGTCGTCCATGACGCGCTCCCGTCGAGACCGAGCGCGTCCAACGAAAGAGCGACCGTCTTGCTCTCGGGCTGGAACGCGAACAACGCGACGATAACGCCGCTACGACCGTCATCCCATTTATAAATGTAGGGCTGCCGAGATTGGGTGGCCCCGGGGCTTGTCGTCTTCATCTTGAAGTGGTCGGCGACCGGGTCCACCAAGCGATCGTCTGGCAGATCGTCGAGCGCGAGCATGTCCACCGGCGTGGCTGTGGGGTTCGGCAGGGCGCGGATCGTCGCGATCGCATCATCTGTGAGCAGCGCGAGCCGGTCCTCTTCGAGGACGCTTATTTCGTCTGAGGCGAAAAACAGCCCTCCTGAGACGAGCACCGAGACCACCATGGCCCAAGCCTCATCGGCCGTAAACGCGGCGTCCCCATCGGTCGCGCGCACGAGGGGCGGATCGGGATCGACCTCGAAAGCCAGACCGTTCAAGAACGAGCGGGCTGCGGTCTGCCTGAGCTGCGTGGCCACGAAAGACCACGAAGGGCCGATGGCGTCGAAGGCGATGTCTGCGCCGGTGCGAATGGCGTCGTACTGAACCGGGCGCGCGCCGCTGAGCAAAGGCGCGCCGCAGGCTAGGAAGTAGACGTCCTCACCCATACTCGACCTGAGGAGGTCGAGGGCGATCTCGTAAGCCTGGGTGCCGGTGACCTCAAGTCGCCGCACGCCCTCGTAAGCGCCCACAAAAAGAAAGTCGAGCTTGAGCATCTCGAAGCCCCAGCCCACCGCCTTCTCGAGCTGAGCGCCGATAAAAACGGCCGCGTCCGGGTGGGTCACGTCGAGAATGTACTGGGGGCCGTTGGCGTGGATGTACGTGAGAGGGGCTCCGCTCTCGTCTTTTACCAGCCAATCGGGGTGCTGGGTTATCAGAGCCGACTGATCGTCTGCGAGCAAGGGGGCGAGCCAGAGACCTGGGATGAGCCCCTTCGCCTTGATGTCCTCCGCCACCGCGGCCATACCTTCGGGAAACTTTTCGTTCGGCTCCCAGAGCCCCCACTCTTTTTCCCAACCGTCGTCGATAACAACCGTGAACGGCTCCTGCCCTTTGAGCTTCTGCGCCGCCGCCTCGGTGTTGGCTGCGACATCTTCGGCGGTGACATCGTCAAAGAGGCAGTACCACGAGTTCCAGCCGACCGCGCCGGCGGTTGCCCCGGTCCTCGACGGCGCAAAGCTCTCCGCGTACTTCCTCAAAAGCGGCCAGGGATCGTCCCCGACCATGAGCAAAAACTTCTCCGAGGTGATCGTCTCGCCATCCTGGGCGCTCACGCTCTCTCCGGTCAGACCGGAGAAAACTTTGAGGGTCAGCTCGTCTTTTTCCGCGCCCTCTTTGTAAACG
>JAABTR010000380.1 GCA_011389755.1 Deltaproteobacteria bacterium
GGCGCTCACGCTCTCTCCGGTCAGACCGGAGAAAACTTTGAGGGTCAGCTCGTCTTTTTCCGCGCCCTCTTTGTAAACGGAAAACGCGCTCTTGAAGAGGTCCGCCGTCGTGGCGCCCAAGACGAGGGCCGGTCCGCCTCTTGTCGCCACGGCCGTGTACCACCAGCTCACAAACTGCCCGGTCCTGCTCTCGTCCATTTTCCCTCGAAGCTTCAAAGCGGATGCGACCTCTTCGTCCGTGGGGGCGGCGGCCACCTTCAGCGCCCCGCTCGGCGACCAGGATTGATAGCCGTTGGACAGCCACGCCGGATCGGCCGCCCCCACGCTGAGCCCACCGCTGGCCCCGATCACTTCGAAACCGCGAAAATCGTCCACAGGCCCCTTTACCGAGGCGCGTAAGGCGAGGGCGTCCTCATTTTGGGTTCGCTCGATAAGCAGCTGGAGATCGGGAGCCGTGCTGTGTCCCTCGCAGCTCAGCCGCCAACCTCCTTTGTTGTCGAGAATCTCCCATTTTCGCTGTGAAAAATCGCCGCACCTGACCACCGCATCCCCCACCTGGATCGCCGGACCAAAATCTTCCAGCGCGATCGAAGGATAGCCTTTGTGTGTCAGAGAAAACGCGCCCTGGGATTCATCTGTTACGAGCCGAAAACCGTCCTTGTTTTCTTTGTCGCCCCCACCCGTCGATGACTGGCAGCCTCCCACGATCAGAACCCCAAAGAGCCCGCCGAGACCGAACGCCAGCGAAAGCCCTGATAATCTTCCTGTCGAACAGCTTCTCATCTCAGTGTCCTTTCGAAAGCTCGGCCCATTGTGCGTGTTCTCTTAAATTACCATAGGCAGGCTCAGCGGCAACGCTCTCTCCCGACACAGAGTTTTGCAACACGTATTTAGACTCTCGAAAAATTGAACCTACAAGCTTGAAGACGACTTTGGTGGGTATTGCGATAGGATTCCGCGAGGCACGGGAAGATCAGTAGACAGAGTAGCTCCAAGCATCTTCGATATCACCGCCGAGGTTAATCCACGTGAGAGTCACGTCGGGACCTGTGACCTCGCCTACCATGTACCCGAATTTCGTCACGTGCGCGATATTCTCGACGGTCATGCCGCTGTTCTCTCCGCTGTACGGCGGTGACCAAGCGTACAGCTCGGCGCCGGTCGTGCCGACGATGAACTGATGGACGTCGTTATCGGGATCCCCGTCCCCGTCATCCACCCGCGCGTGATTATAGAAGTGATCGTGTCCGCAAAAATACGCGCGCACACCGGCATCTTTGAGGCTACTCCAAAAGATGTCGCGTTTTTCTGGGAAATCGTCGAGGCAGTCTTCGTGGTCCGCCATAAAAGCCGGCTCGTGGCCAAAGACGAAGATATGCGGAACCTCCGCGAGCGCGAGCTGCTCATCGAGCCAGTCTTGGGGTACGCGGTGCGGTTGTACATACTGGTCTAAAGCTATGAACATGGCATTATTATGGACCTTCGAGTAGGTCGCTTTCGCGTGCCCGGGCGGCCCGTTTGTGGGCAGCTCCCTCTCGCCCACAAACGTATTCTGCCAGGCACCTAGGGAGTTGATATTCACCCCTTGAGTTTCGTGGTTGCCACGGACGGGATAGACCGCAATGCCCGCATCCCATATGGGTTGCATCGTCTTCACCCATATCGGAAGCTGAAACCTCAAAAGGGCCACCCCAAAAACCGTGTCACCCGTGAATATCACCAAGTCGACATCCTGCTGGAGCACGGAATCGACAACCTTGGACAGCACCGCCGTGTTGACAGGCAACGGAGTGCCGCGGCTGTCCCCCATGACGGCGAAGCGCCAGGTCTTCGGCGCCGGACCTGTGTCCGAGTCGGAGCTCTCATCCGACGAGTCTTCCCAAGCGGTCTCGCTATCGAACCACGTGGTATCGCCACTTTCGCTGCTCGAATCGCCTTCGTACCCAGGCGTGTCGCTGTCGTACCCGATCGAGCCGCCATCGCCGCTGTCGTCCGAGCTCCCACCGACGTAGCCGACTGATTCGGTGTCATCTCGCGTTGTCCCATCAGGGCTCTTTTGGGGAGTGACCCCTTCCGAGCAAGCTGTGACCAACACAAAACACCAAACGATCGCAAAGAATTCTCTCATCATTTTTCAGACTCCGTTCGACTCAAGCGATTCCTTTTTTGGGCGGGATGTTTGCCCGATCGTGAAGAAAGGCCGCTTCCAACGCAACCCGCCACCCTATTGTATTGGTGGCCGACATGTGTTTTTTTTACGAAACTTCTATAAATAAACAATAATGTTTTGGTATTTCGACGAAATTAAAATACACGTCGGCTGGCTCAAGGCAAAAAAAAAGGCTCGGAATCAAAAGATTCCGAGCCTTTCGAGCAGTAGCGGGGACCGGATTTGAACCGATGACCTTCGGGTTATGAGCCCGACGAGCTACCAGACTGCTCCACCCCGCATCAACCAAGTTTGGGGCGTCCGCCGCATCAGCAACGAACGGGTGTCTTTATAGGGGAGATGCCCTGCTGCGTCAACCTCTTTTTCGAGGTTTTTTCGCCCCGGGATCGGCGCGGTGATCGCGTCCCCTGGTGCCGGGCCCGTCCGCGTTATTCCTCCCCCATTTTTCTTTTCCGGTGCGCCTCGGCGAGCCGGTTCTCCCCTCTTGCCCTTCGGTGAGCCCCGGCGCCCTGGGGCTTTTCCGCGTTCGATTTGCGGGGTTGACGTAGTCCCTCAGCAGCCGAGCTTTCTCCTTCTCGGTGAGCTCACGGACCTCCCCAATCCTCAGGCCCTTGATGGTGAGGCCGGCAAACGCGATGCGTTTGAGCTTGACGAGGTTCAATCCGGTGGCTTCTGCCATTCGGCGCAGCTGGCGGTTCTTGCCTTCCTTAATAGTCACCTCGATCCAGGTGAAGTTATCCTCCTGCTCCACCTTGAAGACTTCGGCCGGCCTCGTGACCACGTCGCCGATGTCGACCCCGCGGCGCCACTTCTCGAGCACCTCTTCGCTCACCTCTCCTTTGATCTTGAGATGATATGTCTTCTCAACGCCGTGCTTGGGGTGGGTGAGGGCGTAGGCCACGTTCCCATCGTTGGTCAGAAGCAGCGCTCCGGAGGTGGCGAAATCGAGCCTCCCCACCGGGAAAAGCCGCTGCTTGTAGCCTTTGACCAAATCGAGCACCGTCTCACGACCTTCGGGATCACTGGCGGTGGACACAACTCCCCGGGGCTTGTTCATAAGCAGGACAATCGGCTTCTCCGCGGCGAGACGCGTGCCGTCCACCTCGATAGCGTCCTTCGCCGGGTCCGCCTTGGCGCCGAGCTCCTTGACTATCTTTCCGTTGACCGAAACGCGGCCCCCTTCGATGAACTCCTCGGCCTTGCGCCTGGACGCAACGCCTGCCGATGCAAGAATCTTCTGTAATCTCATGACAGCCATGTTCAAATCCTAGTTCTCAATTTAGAAGTCGGGAAAAAACTCGTGGGGGCAAAGCCCGGTGGGGCAGCTACAAAAGAGACTTAAGACGCGGCAGCGCACAAAGGCCTTCAACCCTCTTGTGTCTCTTCGTTCTCGGCGGCCTCTTCATCTTCAGCGTCATCCTTGGGCTCGCCTTCTTCCTCAGAAGAGGAGGAGGCGTCTTCACCCTCGCCCGATAACACGGCCCGCTCGGTCTCATCATCACGTGACCATTCGTCGGCCTTGCCGTCACCATCCGTGTCGTGCCCGATGCGGACAAGACGCCCCTGCTCGTAATACTCCCAGTAGTCAATCTTCCGGTCCCCGTCGGTATCACCTTCGAGACGAACGGGAAGATCGTTCTCCAAGTAACGCACCCTGTCGATGACTCCATCCGAGTTCGTGTCGAGCTCCTGCTTGATCACCTTTCCGGATGCGTATGTCGATATGATGTCGACCTGCCCGTCGTAGTCGAGGTCGGCCTCATCCCTCGTCACCTGGCCATCCGAATCGAAAAATACGAACAGGTCTTTGATACCGTCGAAGTTCAGATCGGCCTCGCGACACACGAGGACCTCGCCTCCGGGGCCTTTCATATAAACCTTGCGAACGTCCGGATCGCCATCTTGATCGAGGTCCACGAGGGTCTCGCGACGTCCTTCGCCCAGCTCGCACCGAGATCTCTCATCGACCCGTCCAAGCTTCGAACTGTCAGCGTGCTTCCCGCCGGATCTTGCGTTGGCTTTAGCGCCGCCGCACCCCGATGCGAAAGCACAAACGGCCCCGAGGATGCAAGCGGTTATTAGCGATGCTCTCATGACTCATTCCCCTTCGGTGGGCCCATGACCCAACCCGTTCCGCCCGCTGCGTCCCGCGGGGCGGATTTTCTCGTTTGGGAAGGAAAGTGTAGCATGAAACTCGATGGGCAAAGCAATTATCGTTTTCTGTCTTTCTGGTACGCCTCGGCCCCTGTGGTCGGACCCAGCCCCGCCACTTCTTCGAGATCGAGGCGGGATGACAGAGCACCGAAGTTGACCCGGAGCCCGCCCTTTTCGTCGAGCTCCTGAACCGTGCCGCGTCGACCTCTCAAGAAGCCTCTCTTGACCTCGACCACATCGCCCACCCTGATGAGGGCGGCGCGCTGCGCAGAGACCTTGGCCGGCTCGAGCCGAGCAGGACCGCGCCCCGGCTGTGGTCTTTCGCGAGCCGGACGTCGATCGCCGTCCGGTCGGGGCCGACCGCCTTGCTCCCGCGAACCCTTCTCCCTTGCGGGCCGCTGCGGCTGCCGGGCAGGACGCCCCCTGTCGGGTCGTGCCTCCTGCGTCCGGAGCTTTTCTTGAGGTTTTTCTTGAGGCTTTTCTTGGGGCGCCTCTTGGGGCGCCTCTTGGGGCACCACCTCGGGTTTCGTTTCTTTGACGTCGTCGCCCTTGCCGGCGAGCCCCCACCCTGCGGCGATCGCTTCGGCCCGCGCTCGAGCGTCCTCCTGCTGCTGGTTCTCTTCAGCTGCACGGGCCGCTGCGCGTCTCGCGGCGATCTCTCTTTGCCGCCAGGCCTGGGTCTCTCGGACTCGATCTTCGATCTCTTCTCTGAGCTTTCGCCGCTCAACCTCTTCTTGGCGCCGCCGCTCCTCGCGCTCGGCGCGCTCCCGGTCGAACGCCTCATGGGCCTCTTGGAGCTCTTCTTTGTGCTGCTTCACCAAGCTGTCCAAAGAGATCCTGTCGTTCTCGGGCGACCACGCGATAAACTTGTAAATCGGCACGAGCGCGCGGAAAGCCTCCCGCGCCGCACCGACGACCTCGGCCTGGAGCACACCGACCTGATCTCGCGGCATGCGCGCCCCGACGAAGAACCAGCCGCCTTGCGCGTCGAAGCGCTCGGCCAATTCACTGACAGCGGCGTCGATCACCTCGGCCGGCGAAGTGGCTTCTCGCTCGACGAGCCCAATTTCGTAGTGTTCAGGCAGATTGGCCAGAACTGCGACAAAGCGCTCCCTGTCTGCAGGATCCGCCAGCAGGTTCAGCAGGTTTTTCCTATCGACCCAGGCGTCATGGTGAATCCAAAGCCCGACGTCGAGCGAGCCGTGCCGGACGGCGACGCCGAGGAAGATCTGGCGAAAACGCGGCGTCGGATCGGCGAGCGTCTCGGCCAGGGTGCGTTCCTTGTCCACGATGTCGGTCAGCTCTCGGCGAGCGTCTTCATCGCGAGAATAGAACAACCACTGGCTATCGACCTTTTTTCTATTCCAAAGCGAAGGGAACTCGTCCGAGAAGTGCGCGACGAGCGAAAGCTCCGCCTGTTTCAGCTCCTCTTCGAGCTCCTTCCCCATGAATTCGAGCTTACCTTTGACTTTGCGCCTGGGGAGCGTGAACATATTACTGTTCCACTTCTCCTCGGAGTAGGCATCGAAATCCTCTGGGGAAAACCCCTCGAATGTCTGCTGTTCATCGACGCGCAGCACCACGACCTCCTGGTTGCTAGCGTGCTCGGCTGCCGGCGCGATGCGTCCAGGCTTCGAGCTCAAAGCGACCGCGGGCCCCGAATATCCCCCGAGGGACGGCCCCCAGGGCTTGTCGTCGTTCGGCAACACGGTCCCGAACGGCGAAGACGGCAGCCGAAAAATGCCGCCCGGCCGGGGCCCCATGGGGCATCGAGCGCGACCCGACCTCCTCGCGGATATCGCGAGCGCGGGCCGGAACTCTGACCGGCCGAGAAAGCTTTTTCATCGCTTTTTATTTCTTCTTTTTCTGATCCGGTTTCTTCTTGCCCTTCGCGGACTCAGGTGCCGGCTGTCCTTTGGCTTTCTTGCCTTTGGCGGCGCCTTTTTCCTTCGGCTTGTCCGCCTTGGCCGCCTTGTCCGCCTTCACCTTGTCCACGTGATTTTGGCGCGCTTCGATCGCTTCGAGTCGGTGGTTCGCCTTGCGAACTCCGGCCCGAAGCTCCCGCAGCTTCGGATCTCGGCTCATCTGCTTGTCGTCCATACCGGATTCGGCGAGTCTGGCCTTGTACGCATCGAACTCTGCGACCGCCTGCTCTTTTTGCTTCGTCCTAATCTCAGTGCTGATCGAACCCATCTTTTCAGCCTCTCTTTTTTCTACCCTGCCAGAGTCGCCGCCTCGCGAACGCGCCGGCAACCCTGGGAAACCAAGCAGCGCACCTTGTCACATAAAGTGCGCTAGGGCAAGACAAAAACACGTCAAACAACGCTTTGATGCGGGCAAAGCGGTCGCTGCAATGCCTTCGGACGAGATTACTAAGCCGCATTTCTTTTTTTGCCTTTGTACGCCTCTCAGGTCGTGCATATACTTAGGTCTATGGATATCAATTCGGAACCAAATCAATTAGCGCGGAGGTATCAG
>JAABTR010000381.1 GCA_011389755.1 Deltaproteobacteria bacterium
CTTGAGAATCTCGATCCCTCGTTGAAGCAAAAAATCATCGCCGCAAGAAAAGCGGTGGAGCGCTCCTACGAAGGGGCGCCGCGCACGACCCCCGCGGCGCTCGAAGAGGCCCTCGTGTCCCTGGGCGACGTGTTCGAAGACGCCGCCTTTGCCGCGAAGCAGACCGGTCGGCCCGAGCACGAAGCGCTGCAAGAGACCGCCGACAGGATCCGGGCGACCCAAAAAGTGGTCGAGGAGAAAGCGAGCCCCGAGCGGGTGGCCGAGCTCGAGAAGTGGGTGCTGCGCGGCCTCGGCCGAGGGCTCGCCGTGGTCGAAGCCGGCCTCGAGGACTCGGGGTTCGGTCCCGATGATCTGCCCGAGGCCATACGCCGGCGCTACGTCAGTCGAGACGGGAGCCGCTATGCGGTCATCGCGTTTCCAGCCGGCGACATTTCCAATATCGATTTCTTTGAAGAGCATGTCTTTCAGCTGCTGTCGGTGTCCGACAAGACCACGGGGCACCCGGTGACCCACTTGGCTTTCACGCGGATGGTCCACAAGGGATTTAGGGACGCGGTCATATTCTCCGGGCTGGCCGTCTTGCTCCTCGTCGCCTTGGACCTGCGTCGGCCCAGACACCTGGCCATGGCGTTTTTGCCGATCGTGATGGGGGCTGGCTGGACCGCGCTCGCCTTGGCGCTGACCGGGCTCCAGTTGAATTACGCCAACCTGATGGCGCTGCCCATCCTCATCGGCACCAGCGTCGACTACGGGGTGCATCTGGCCCATCGGGCCAAGCAAGAGGGCAGCGTGATCCGGGCGGTGCAGACCACGGGGCGGGCCATCGCCCTGACGGGCCTGACGACGCTCATCGGCTTTGGGAGCTTGCTCCTTGGCAACCATTGGGGGGTGCGCAGCCTGGGCCTTCTGCTCGTCATCGGCATCTTCGCGAGCCTCGTCATCGCCTTGGGGGTTCTCCCGGGACTGTTCTCCAAAAAAGCGCGCGAAAAAGACCGAGAGGCCGCGTCGTGAACGTGGTCCGGGGCCGGCTGAGGCGCTACGCCGGAGAGGGGACCAGGCTTCGCCAAGGCGCTCTTTTTACAGCACTGTGGGCTTTTGGCTTTTGGCTCGCGTGGCCCATTGGAGAGGGCAAGACCTGGGACACCTGGCAGTTCGCCGCGGTCAAGGCCGCCCTCGCCGCCGGGGTCGCCTCGGTGTTGGTCGCGCTCCCGCTTTTCCGCTTTGCCGCCTTGGGCCTTGGCAGCTGGACCCTCGAAGTGGGCTCCGAGACGGTACGCGTCTTGGGGCTGAGCGGCCGGACCAAGGCGATCGTAGACCTGACGAGGCCCTACTCGAGTTTGCTCGTCTGCGACGACGGGCGAAAGCGCCTCTTCGTCAAACTCACCCAAGACAGCGGCAAAGGCCGCGAGAAAGTGGTCTTCGTCACGGCGCTCGCCTCGCCGCTTCTTGTGGAGCCCGACGCTTTTTGGAACGGTCCGCAGCTGTATCGACCCAGGTTGGGAGTCTCTGCGTCCCCCATGAAGCTCAAAGGAGACTCCCAAGAGCTCGTCGCCCGGCTCACACAGGCGCTGCTCGAAAACAATCAGGGTGACCGAGAGCCGTGGCGCTTGGACCTGCCGTACCCTTTTCGCGAGGCCGAGATTTATCCAGGCGGGCTCACCGTGGTCACCGAGGGCGGGACCCGGGCCGTCTATCCCCTCTCGGGTTCCTACCACCTGGCGGCCAAGGCGCGTTCGGTCTCAGCGCGCCTTGGGGGATACGCCCGGGAATGGGCCGAGGTGACCTTGGCGGTGTTGCCCGCGAGCGGCGAGCAGACCCTTATCGTGGGGCTGGCCGGTAATAAGAGACTCGCGTCGATTCTGCCACCGCAGTGGGACCCCAAAAAAGTGCCCGTCACGACGGCCTTGGAGGTGGATCGCACCGTGGAGCTGGACGAGCTGAGCTGGTCTCGCGTGGAGACGCTGGTTTTCCTCAAGTCGCTGTCAACGCTCTTCGCGGCCGGAGGCGCCGAGGAGCTCGCCGGTGAGCTGGCGGCCCCCGACGCGCTGATCTTCAAGGCCGGCTGAAGGTCCTTTTTTTAGGGATCGTCATCCTGCGGGTTGGGACTCATCGCGGCCTTTGATAACGCGGGGCCGCGATCTCCCTCTCGAAGCGCCGCATCGTTTACCGCCGACAGGTGCTTGGCAAGCCTTTTGCTTGTTTCGAGGAATCGAATAAAGCGAGGTGCGAGATGTTCATGAAGCGTTTTAGAATATTTCGGCTGTTCGGGTTTGATGTCTATGTGGATTTTTCGTGGATCATCATCGCCCTGTTGCTCTTTTGGAGCTTCTCCGTGGGGTTTTTTCCCGATTCGTATCCCGGCATGTCTCAGGCGGCCTATTGGGGGATGGGCGCAGGCGCGATCGTCGGGCTCGCCGTATCGATCGTTTTTCACGAGATGTCCCATTCGCTGGTGGCGCGCGTGTTCGGTATCCCCATCGGCGGGATCACCCTCTTTATCTTCGGTGGTGTCGCGGAGATGACAAAAGAGCCCGAGAGGCCGAGGGATGAAGCGGTGATGGCGGCCGCGGGGCCGGCCGCGAGCTTGGTGCTGGCCTCGCTGCTCGCGGCGGCGGTCGCCATCGGCCAGAGCCAGGGCGTCGGCGTGGGCGTGTTGGGAGTCCTCGGTTACTTGGCGGGCATCAACGGGCTGATCTTCGCCTTTAATCTGATCCCGGCCTTTCCCTTGGATGGCGGCCGCATTTTGCGCGCGGGGCTGTGGCGCTGGAAAAAGGATTTTAGAAAGGCGACCCAGATCGCCGCCAACACGGGGGCCGCATTTGGGATGGGGCTCGTGGTGCTGGGAGTGGTCTGGTTGTTCTTCGGCGACGTCTTCGGGGGCATCTGGATAGCGCTCATCGGGCTGTTTTTGCGGGGCGCGGCCTCCATGTCGATGCGCGACGTCCTGATTCGAGAGGCTCTTCGAGGAGAGCCGGTGGCCCGGCTGATGAACAGGCACCCCGTCACAGTGGGGCCGTCGATGACCCTGGACAATATGATCGAGGAGTACTTCTTTCCCCACAAGCACAAGGTCTACCCGGTCCTGGAAGAGGACAGGGTCATCGGGTACGTGAGCATCGACGACGTCCGCGAGGTTCCTCGAGACATGCGCGGCCAGACGTCGGTGCGCGATGTCATGAGGCCCCTCGACGAACAGACGACCTTGTCGGAATCCGCGGACGCCCTCGAGGCGTTCCAGCGCATCTCGAAGTCTTCCACCGGTCGCTTGATCATCTCCGACCACGAGCGCTTGAGCGGCATCATGAGTCGAGCTGATGTGTGGGATTTCGTCTCCATCAAGCTCGACTTGGAGAAGGCCGCCTGAGCTGCCGGCTCTTCTTGCGGCGTCCCCCCTCACAATCGCATCCGTTTTGGAGTATCGTCGCTAAAGCCGTGTACCGCGCGTGAGGAGGTGACCGCTTGTCCAGCTTCGACGACGAGATGCGATATGTGAGCCGGACGCTGCAGCCGTTCGGCACGACGATCTTTGCCCAGATGTCGGCCGCCGCCGCCGAGGCAAAGGCGGTGAACCTGTCCCAGGGGTTTCCGGACTTCGACGGCCCCCAGGGTCTTCGCGACGCCGCCGCCGAGGCGATACGGCGGGGTCCCAATCAATATGCGCCGTCCATCGGGGTGCCGAGCCTGCGCCTGGCGATCGCCGACAAGATGAAGAGATTTTACGGTGTCGACGTCGATGCCGACAAAGAGGTCACGGTGTGCGCCGGCGCCTCGGAGAGCCTGGCCGCCGCGTTTTTAGGCCTTTTGAACCCGGGCGACGAGGTGATCCTCTTTGAGCCGTGCTACGACCTCTACCCGCCGATCATCTCCCGAGCGGGCGCCAAGGCGGTCTACGTGCCCTTGCAGCGCCCCGGCTTCGCGCTGGACACGGAGCTGCTCGCCCGAGCCGTGGGGCCCAGGACCCGGGCCATCGTCGTCAACAACCCCCTCAACCCGTGCGGGAAGGTCTTCTCGGAAGAGGAGCTCGACGCGATAGCGGCCGTGTGCGTCCGGCACGATATCGTGGCGGTGGGCGATGAGGTCTACGAGCACATCGTCTTCGACGGCCGGGTGCACAAGAGCCTGCTCCAGGTGGACGGGCTCGCCGATCGCTGCATCGTGGTCAGCTCCACGGCCAAGACCTTCTCCATGACCGGGTGGAAGGTGGGCTACGCCGTGGCCCGTCCGCCGCTGACAAAGGCGGTTCGCATGAGCCACCAGTTTCTGACCTACTGCACCCCCGGCGCCTTTCAAGAAGCCATGGCCGAGGCGATGGGGTCTCCTCGATCGTATTACGACGACCTGGCGGCCATGTACGTCGCGAAGAGGAACTTTCTGTGCAAAGCCCTCGAGGAGCTGGGGCTCGAGGTGCTATGGCCTCAAGGGACCTACTACCTCACCGTCGACATCGGCGCCTTGGGCTTCGAGGACGACTTGGATTTTTGCATGCAGCTCACCCAGCGGGGCGGGGTCGCCGCCATACCGGAGTCCTTTTTTTGGAAAGGCCGCAGGGCAGGGCGCGACCTCGTCCGGTTTTGTTTTTGCAAAACCGATGAGACCCTCGATGCGGCGGTGGCGCGGCTCGAGAGCTTCGATTGGGCTCCGAAGAGATAACCCATCACGCGTGGTTGCGCAGCTTGAGCTCAACCGGGTGCGGGTTCATGTAGTGCTGACACGCCAGGTAGGGCTCGTCGTACTTGCGCACGTAGTGGTTGAGGAGGGTGACCGGGACGATGAGCGGCACGTAGCCGTCGTGATAGCGGCCGATCACCTCGAGGAGCTCCTGTTTCTCGTCAGCGCTGAGCTTGGTCTTGAAGTACCCCATGGCGTGCTGCAGCACGTTGGTCTGTTTCTTCACCGTCGCGGTCAGCTTGAGGCACCCCATGAGGAGCGCGAGATAGCCGGCGAACAGCTCGTCGACGGGTCTATCCTTGGAGTGGGCCACCAGCGCTCCCATCCGTTTGAGCTGCTCCGTGCTGTGTGACATGATGAGCAGCTTGTGGCGCGTGTGGAAATCCACCAAGCGGCCCCGATCTGCCCCAGCGGAAACCATCTCCCGCCAGCGCTTCATGGTGAAGATCCGTTCGATGAAGTTCTCCCGCAGCCCCGGATCGTGCAGGCGCCCGTTGTCTTCGACCGGGATGAGCGGGAAGTGATCCATGAACGCCCGCGCCCACAGCCCGACACCCGCCTTTTTGGGCACGCCGTGTTCGTCGTAGACTTTGATCCGCTCCATCCCGCTGCTGGGGGACTTTTTTTCGAAGATGAAGCCGCAGAGCTCTTCGGATTCGAGCTCGGCAACCCGTCTTTGGGCCCAACCCGCAAGCTGCTGCGTCAGGTTCTGTTTGGTTTTGATGGTCTCGAGTCGCGGTTTTTCGGGGTCTCCGACAAGACGCATCGCTTCCCTGGGGATGCTCATCCCCGACTCCACCTCGGGGCACACCGGTACGTACTCCACCCATTGTCCGAGGGTCTCGGTGAGAAACCGGTCCAGCTTGTGCCCGCCGTCGTAGCGCACGGCCTGGCCCAAAAGACAGGTACTGATGCCGAGCTTGATTTTGCTGTGGGTCGCGTTTTCCAACGAAACACTCCTCGAAGCTTTTTTCATTCGATGCGGTTCGAATGCCGACGTTTTCGTGCCGAGGGGACAGACTCCCACTATATTAATGATTGGAGCGAGCATGTGGAAACAGAGGAACACTCAAAAAAAGGTGTCTTCATGATCATTGCCGCGTTACAGCTCGATATCACCTGGGAGGACAAAGAGGCGAACTACTGGCGCGTGCAGCAGCTCGCCAAGCGAAGCCTCTCCCATAAACCCGATCTGATCGTGTTGCCCGAGATGTTCGCGACCGGTTTCTCCATGAGCACACAGGTGACCGCCGAGCCGATGGACGGCCCCACGCCGACGTTCCTCAGAGAGCTGGCGAGGTCTCACAAGGTGGCTGTGGTGGGCGGTTTTGCCCTCGACACCCAAAGAGGCAAGACGCAAAACTGCGCGCTGGCCGTCGACCCGCAAGGCAACGACTTGGCCGTGTACGCCAAGACGCATCTGTTCTCTTTTATGGGAGAAGACGAGCACCACGAGGCAGGGGCGGGGCTGGTTCCTTTCAATTTGGGCGGTCTGAGGTGCGCCTGCATCATCTGCTACGACGTGCGCTTCCCCGAGCTGCTTCGGCCTCACGTCGAAGAGCTGGACGCTGTGTTCGTCATGGCTTCGTGGCCCGCCCAGAGACAGTCTCACTGGGATATTTTGTTGCCCGCGCGCGCCGTGGAAAACCAGCTGTACGTGGTCGGTGTGAATCGAGTCGGGCACGGCAAGGGGCTCGACTACACGGGCGGGACGGCCGTCTACCATCCCCTCGGGCACGCCCTCGCCCGCGCCGGCGCCGGGCCGCAGGAGACGATCATCACGGCCGACATCCACGCCGAGGAGGTGGCCAACGTCCGAAAAGCGATGCCCTTCCTCGATGATCGCCGCTTCTAGGCTGGTGCACATCCCGGTCGTGGGCCGTTTTTTCGACTCCACAGCCCGGTGTGTTAAGCTCCACCTCATGAGCCGGGAGGTTGTGACAATGACGACTGCGACGACGAATTATAGCTCCATCGTACAACAAAAGCTTTCGAGCTACGCCGATGATCTGGAGACCTTTGCCCGCTTCTACTCGGCGCCCCGTTACCGGAAGGGCTCCACCGAAGCCCTCGTCAGCGGGATGGCGGTCATCGCCGAAGAGATGAAGAACATTCGGTCCTTGCGAGACCCAAGCGCCATACGGACGAAGATCCGCGAAATCACCGCGCGCATCGATGCGCTTCTTTCGGGCTCGACTTCAACAAAACAGTGAGACTCGCGCTCGCGTCGAGCTGACGATTCGTGTTAACAACTTTTGTTGATGAGATGGACGATCATTTTTGCGTCGGTCCTGTTGTCGGCGCTCTTTGCCCAGGCCGAGCCGCCTTTGAGAGGCGGGCCTCGGCTCAAGGGGGGGCCGGCCGACGAGCCTTTCTCCCATGCCGATTTTGGAGGGACGCCGGATCTCGAGGTCCCCGAAGAGGTGGGTCTGACCCGCGGCGAGGTCGCAGATCTGCTCGAACAGCTGGCGTCGCCTGACCTTGAGGAGCGCCGAGCGGCGGCCCAGCAGCTGAGGACCGAGGCCGTTGGGGCCCAGCAGGTGCTTCGCGATTTTTTGTGGCAGGGAGTGGAGGCGTCGAACAGGCAGCTGAGACACGCCGTCAGAGCAGCGAATGAGAGCGAAGGAGGCCTCCTCGAGGGGCTCTTGTTGAAGGATCCTTCGACAGGGCCGGGCTTGCGCGGAGCCGCTCGGGTGATGGCCCTGCTCGCGGCGCTCGACGGGCTCGACACCCTGGCGGCGTACAAAGTGCTCATGGAGTTTGCTCCCCGGCACGCCGCCGTCTTTCGCCTGGAGATAGGGCGGATGGTAACCGCCCATGGGTTGTCCGCGCTGCCGGCCCTGGTCTACGGCCGGGGGGCCGACGACAAAGAGATCCGGATGTTCGCGGTGGCGTGGATCCGCGATATGGGGGCTCCTCTCTTGAGCCAGCAGGTGGGGGGGATCAAGAACCCGCGCCGGCTGGCTCAGTTGCTGGAGGCCTACGCCTCGGTCAACGACCTCAGCGTCATCGACGTCACCCTCGCGATGACCAACCACGACTCCGCGTTCGTTCGAGCTGCGGCCCGCCAGTGCCTCGAGCGCTTCGGCGTGAACGTCAAGTGGCCGGCGCGGCGCTTGTACGAGAACACGCTGGGCACCGAGCCGTCCGAAGACATGGGGACGCGGGATGTTCTCGAGGCGCTGTACCGCAGGTTCGACGAAAAACGCCTGGAAAAGATGAACGAACTCTTCTTGCAAGGGCAGCGCGCGTTCGAACGCGGTGATTACCCCGAAATGCTCCGAGCGTATCGACAGATCCTCCTCGAGCAGCCCATGTACGCAAGGCGCGCTGAGATGGCCCGCGGTATTTATGTCTGGGCGCGCGCTCTGGAGGAAGGCGGCGATTCAGACGGCGCGCTCAAGGCCTACCGCTTGGCTTCGCGCGTCGCCAACCCGGATTCCCAAGAGCGCGCAAAAGCCGATTCCCGTTTGAGATGGCTCCGCGCCGAGGCGCTGCTGGAGGAAGGGATCGCCGACGTGGAGATGTACCGCGCGGTGGTCGAAGCCGATCCCGGAAATCTCGAGGCCGCACACCGCCTGGACGTGTTGGAAGGTCGCGTCACCCCCTGGGGTGAGCTCCTCGCCAAAAGTGCCGGCGTGGGCCTGTTGTTGTTCGTGCTGTTTGCGCTGATTCGGGGGAGGATCTTGGCATCCCGCTAGACGAGGGGCCTTGTTTTACATCTGCAGCATCTCGTCGGCCAAGTATTGCATGCGCGCTTGGCGGATCCGTTCGGCCCGCACGATGGAGCGCAGGTTCCTCGACGCGGTGTCGAGATCGTCGTTGACGAGCAGGTAGTCGAACTGCCGGGTGTGCTTGATCTCTTCGAGCGCGGCCTTGAAGCGGCGCTGCATCGCTTCGAGCGACTCGGTGCCCCTCTTCGATAGGCGGCTTTGGAGCTCCTCGATGGACGGCGGCAGGACAAACACCCCGATCGCCTCGGGGTGCTGCTCCTTGATCCGAACCGCGCCTTGAAAGTCGACGTCGAACAACAAGTCGAAGCCGTCCAGAGCCGCGGAGCGCAGCTCTTTGCGAGCGGTCCCATACCGGTTGCCGTGCACGTGCGCCCACTCTATGAACTCGTCGTTCTCGACCATCTCGTCGAACTCTTTG
Source organism: Deltaproteobacteria bacterium (assembly GCA_011389755.1). Lineage (GTDB taxonomy): Bacteria > Myxococcota_A > Polyangia > JAAYKL01 > JAAYKL01 > JAABTR01. The sequence continues at coordinate 8,821 of JAABTR010000381.1, forward strand.
TCGGAAACAAAAAAGTAGTCGCGGCCGTCGACCTCCTTGGGCCGTGGCGGGCGCGTGGTGTGCGAGATCGAGAACCTCAGGTCGCCGAAAGTTTTGAGCAGCATCTTGCACAGAGTCGTTTTTCCCGCGCCCGAGGGCGATGAGACGATGATGAGCAGCGGTGCGGTTTTTTTCATCTGGTCCCTTCTTGATAGCTGGACGTCACTCGACGTTCTGCGCAAGCTCCCGCATCTTCT
>JAABTR010000382.1 GCA_011389755.1 Deltaproteobacteria bacterium
GCAGCGGCAGCGGTCAAGGTCATCAAGGTCGAAAGCGCTCTTTTCATTCTCGGCTCCTTGGTTGATGTGAGACTTATTATGCCACAGTGACAAAAGACGCGCCCGTTTGAAAAAAGATTCACGCGGGGGTGTTATATGGAGGGGCAGAGTTTGTAATTTGTTTGCATAGTTTGCTCAGGATGAAATGGAATCCTCATTGTTTTCGTGGTGCATTATGTTAAAATCAGACGTTGATTTTGGGCGATCCAGTCGGGAGGCGATAGACTGCATGGTTAGGTTTCGAGTCGCGGTGTCGGTGTTCTTATTCGCGTGCATGGGCGCCGTGGCCTCGTGCGGGATCGAGTTAGCACAGGGCAGCTTCGCTTGCGAAGACGATGCCGACTGTCCCAAAAACTGGGAGTGCTACTTCGATCCCGAGGCGCAGGAGAAGCGGTGTTACCTCGACGCCGGCCTCGTCCCCGGAGCTTCGACCGACTCGGCGGAGGGCACCGCGGGATCCTCCGACTCGGAGACGCTCGACACGGCGAGGCCCTTGGAGACGGACGACGGCTTTTTTACTGACTCAGAAGAAGATACGGCCAGCGAGCCTGACACGCAGGAACAAGACACCGGTACCGGCACCTGGATCGACACGGGCACACAGGACACCTCGGCGGATGACACGGGGACGTGGGCAGACACCGGCACAGAGGCTGGAGACGACACCGATACCTTTGATGAAGCCGAGTACGATAACGTGTGCGACGGCACCAACGAGTGCAGTTTCAGCTGCGAGAAGCAGACCTGCTCGTCCCTTTGTCGAGGCCAAGGGGCGTGCGACATGCACTGCGAAAAGGGCGAATGCGACATGGTGTGCCTCGAAGACGAGCGCTGCTCCATGAGGTGCGAGAAGGCTTCTTGCACCGCACAGAGCCACTCTTCGAACCGGCTGGAGGTGCGCTGTGAGATGCCGCAGAGCCGCTGCGAGGTGGCGTGCCTCGGCGAAGGCGAGTGCGTGATCATCTGCGAGGGCGGGACGTGCGAGTTTTCCCACTGCCCCCACCCCATCTCGTGTCCGAACAACGTCCTCGTTTGCAACGGGACGTGCTGAGAGCATCCATAGACGAACCTATCCAGGCGCGTCGCCGACGAAGCTTCGATCGGTAGACAGCCGCCCCCCGCGACCCCATATTGGACGTTGATGGCGGGTTTCGGCACGAAGCCGAAAAGGGGCAGTTGTCACACCACAGACAAACTCACAAGGAGGAATGAGCCATGCGGCTGTTAGACGAGAATCTTCATGACCGAACCGTGATTACCTCCGACGGGCTGGCGATCGGTTCTATCGGCGCGCTCTCCATCGACAGTGACTCCTGGCGGGTGGAGTCGCTCCAGGTCAAGTTGCACAAGGACGTCGCCGACCGGCTCGGCGCCGACCGCAGCTGGCTGCACTCGGGAGCTCTCGATATCCCTACCCGGATGGTTCAGTCGGCGGGTGACGCTGTCATCTTGTCGGCCGGCTTGGAAGAGCTGCGGCGGGTTCTGCCAGAAAAATCCGAGCCGACTAAGCCTGGTTCGTGACACCTGACTTGGCCGGCGGCCGCGAAAAAGTTCTTCGGTCACATGCTCGTACCTTGCGCGCGAGTCCTTCGCGGTTCGCCGGCGTCGACCTCGGCGTCGACGTCTTTGAGGGCGGCCTCAATGCGTGGGAGAACGTGCTCACGTGTGTACACGATGAGGTGCTCGCCCTGCACCGCGTGGACAACGGCCTGGCGTACTTTGGTTCGTCCCCGTCGAAGCGCCTTTCCCAAAAGTCCCCAGAAGAGACGGCGGCGTGGGCTGCGGATGCCGACATGCCAGATGGTCCGCAGCAACGCGCCGACCTCTTTGAGGGTCGACGCCCGCGACCCTCGGACCGAGCCCACGCGCCGCAGATACGACTCGCAGCGGCCGTAGTACTCGTTTGGCGAGTAGAGCCACGCGATGAACTGCCCGTAACTGCGCAGGAGCGCTTCTTCGTCCATGCAAGGCGCGAAGTTTGGGCGGCAGAAGGGATCCCCGTCTGACGACCGGCGCAACCGCCCTTCCGCCTTGAGGCGTCGCCACAAGGCGGTGCCCGGCAGCGCGGTGAGGATCCCTGCCATCGCGAGCGGGATCGGCTGGCGACCGAGGAACTCGCGCTGCTCTTCGAAGATCTCAGGCCCATCGCTGTCGAACCCCACGATGAATCCACCCATGACCTGGACACCTGCCTTGGTGATCCGATCGATAGCCTCGGATGGGTCGATCCGAAGATTCTGGAGCTTATTCGACTGCTCGAGCGCTTCGACCGATGGTGTCTCGATGCCCAGGAACACGGACGAGAAGCCGGCGTCGACCATGGAATGCAGAAGCTGAGGGTCGGTCGCCAGATCGACGCTCGCCTCGGTATAGAACTCAAAGGGACGGCGGTGCCCCCGCTGCCAGTCACGTACGATCGGCAAGAGACGTTTGACGGCCGGCTTATTGCCGATGAAGTTGTCATCGACGATAAACAGCGTGCCCTTGTATCCCAGGCCATAAATCGCCTCGAGCTCGGCGATGATCTGTTCGGGAGTTTTCACGCGCGTTTTGTGACCGAAGATCTCGATGATGTCGCAGAACTCACAACGGAAGGGACAACCCCTGGAGTACTGCACGCTGAGCGAGGCGTAGTGAGACATGTCGAGCAAGTCGAATCGCGGCACGGGTACGGTCGTCATGTCCGGATGGCTCGCGGGTGCTTCGAGGACGCGGGTGCGCTCAAAAGGCTCAGTCAGCGCATCGATCAGCTCGTCTATGCGACCTTCGGCCTCACCGCGAAACACCACGTCCGCGTCACCAAAGAGCTCGGGGCTCGTCGTCGGCGCGGGGCCTCCCACCGCCACGGGGACCTTGAAGGCATGGGCGCGGGCGATGGTTTCTCGTATCGAATCCACCTGAATCAAGAGGCCGCCCGTCAGCACCATGTCGGCCCACTCGAGATCGTCGTCTCTAAGGTCTCGCAAATTGAGATCTACAAGGCGCAGGTGCCAGTGGCCCGGCAAAAGCGCAGCGACGGTGATGAGCCCGAGCGGCGGAAAGGATGCGCGTTTGCCGATGAGCCGCAGCGTGTACTGGAACCCCCAGTAAGTGATCGGGAAGCGGGGGTACACGAGCAGGGCGTTGACGGTTTCGGCCGCAGCCGATTGCGCCGTGGGCTCAAAAGGCGGCTTCGCTGTTGAGACAGATATTTTTTTTTCAGTCATGGCAGGCCGGCCGAGAGTTTTTTGTCAAACCAAAAAATTTGCGGATGCGCGGGCGCGCCGATCTCCGGCAGGGTCTGTGGTAAGGCCTTGGCGAAAACCGGCTGTTTGAGTGCCGAGGAGGCAAAAAAAGCCTCTTACTGGTCCTTCTCCCACGGTTTTTGCTGGAGCGTCTCCTGAACGAAGCTCAAGTGGCGCTGTTCGTCCTGGTAGAAGGTCACGAGCATGTCGCTGACCTCCGGAGGCAGCGAGGCATTCGAGGCGGCCTTGTCGTAATTCTTGTTGGTGAGCTTTTCGTTGGTTTCCATGGCTTCCAAGGCGCCCTTTGTGCCGGTGATGCTGCGAAGAGAGGTCATCCCCTCGATCACGTAGCCCTTGAAATCCTTGGTAAAAGAGGGAGGCTCACCGCCCTTTTGCCGGATGACTCGAGACAGCTCATCGTAGTGGTTTCTGTGGTCCTCTCGGAAGACCGACAGCTGATCCCGGATCGGAGCGTGCTCGGTCTTTTCGATGGCTTGCCCGTAGGCTTGATACGCGTCGACGTCGAGCTGCGCCAGAGACTTAAGATTCTTGAGTAGTTCCTTGCTGTCCATGCTGACCCCCTGTCTGGTTTGGAATTTGAACGTAAGTTAGGCACGAAATATTGGTCGGCAAGGATTTTTCGGACTTCAAAAAATGCCGTGACGCGAACGTGTTGACCGCTGTCATCATTCCCCCAGCATTGAACCGCGCCGCCCCTGATAATCAAACAGTTATGGAAATTCGGGCACATTTTGCGGCGAAGAGATAAAAAAGTTTTTTTGCGTGCTACGATTGGCGCGGGTCGCTTGCTTTTACGCCTTCGAGGCCAAAAAAAAGGAGCTTTCGACGATGGTTGACCAACCCGGCTGCGCGACGTGTAAATTCCGGGCAAAGCACGATAAAAACCCCAGGTCTTTTTTGGGCAGGTTGTGGCGCTGGCACGCGGGCTGGTGCCCGGGGTTCAGGCAGTACATCACATCGCTGCCGGATGATGAGCGCCGGTCGCTCGCCGAGCGCTACCAGATAAAAAAATATATGTGAACGGGCAGTCGAGCGTCCATCAGCCGTTTGTTGCCTGGAGCTTTTTGACGAGCACGATGTAGGAGCTCATGGCGTCGTCTTTTGACGCGCCTTTCTTCTGGGTCCAGGCGTCGTACTTGGCCCGTCCTTTGAAATCGAGCATCCCGGGCCTTTTGCCCGAGGCGTCGCCGGATGTGGCTTGCTTGAAGAGCGCATAAAGCTCGAGCAGGTTGCTGTCGCTCGGTCGCCGGGACAGCTTCCTCACCTCTTCCACCGCGCTTTCGAACTCGGTTTGCAGCTCGGACATTCCCTCTTCTCCTTTTTTTTGATTTGGAGGCGGATTGTCGCACGTCTGGGGGGCCATGGGAAGAGCAACAAAAGAGCTTTACGCGGACGAGGCGGCCGGTGTTGTGGACAATACGGGATGCGCCGCGGTGAACTCATCGAGGTAGCTCTTCTCGAGGCGATACCAGTTGGCCCTCGCTCCGAGGGCATACAGGACCGACATCAACCCGAAGCGGATGCGAAAGAGGAAGAGGAACTCGCCGGGCAGGCTGAATCGCAGGAGCTGCTTTTTTTTCTTGATGATCTCGCGCATCTCGAGAGTCTGGCTGAGGTCCACACCGGTGACCTCGTCGACGAGCATGGGGCCGTAAAAGGAGCGAAGGAAACCGCGAATCATGTCGAAGTCGTACTCTTTGCCCTCGCGGACCATGGACAGGCCCAGCAGGGCCGTGTGGAGGTCGCCTGGATCATCTCGGTGCAGTGCGCGTGTGAGACTTGCCAGCTTCGCCACGAACCTGGTCTCGAACTGCCGCGTGCAGCCGTGATCGAGCATGGCGATCTTCGGCCCCGGGCAAAACAGGTAGTTCCCCGGGTGGGGATCGCAGTTGTAGATCTGGTGGCGAAAGAGTGAGCCCAGGTAGAACTCGAACAGCGCCGCTCCCAGGCGGTCGCGCTCCTCCTGGGAGGGGCTTGTTTCTAAGTACTCTCCAAGCGAGGCTCCCTCGATGAACTCGGTGGTCAAGACTTTTTCTGAGCAATAGTCGGGGTAGACCTTTGGCACGAAGAGGACGGGGTGGTCTTTGTAGAGCTCCCGGAACCGGTCCTGGCAGCCCGCCTCGTGCAGGTAGTCGCACTCTTCGAGGAAGCGGGCGCGCGCTTCGTCGACGAACCGGTCGATGCGGGCGTTGGGATAAAAGAGGGACGCGAGCTGGGTGCCGACGGACGCCGGGCCGAAATCGGCCCGGATCGCGCGGGCCACTTCCGGATACTGCACCTTGACCGCCACGTCCTCGTCGCGCGGCAGCCGGGAACGGTGCACCTGACCGATGGAAGCCGCCGATATGGGCGCCGGGTCCATGTCGGCCACGAGCCTGGCGCCGCGCTCTCGAAGCTCGTCGATGATGAGCCCGCGCACCTGCTCGAAGGGCATGGGCTGGGCGTGTGTCTGGAGGGCGGCCAGGGCTTTTCGCATGTCGCCTGGGATCGCCATGTCGATGTAGCTCATGATCTGGCCCATCTTCATGGCGATTCCCTTGAGCCGCCCCATGGACGAGACCAGCTTGGCGACGCTGTCCATGTCGAGCTCGGGCTCCTCGTCGTCGCCCTTTTTGCGCTGACGGAAGATCAGACGCCCGCCGCGAAGAGCCATGGCCCCCATCCTGCCGATGCGGCCAAGCGATGAAGAGGGCAGGGAGCCGGTCCCTGCGAGTAACTGCGCGATCATGTCGGTGGTGATGGTCTTTGAATTCATAGTCTGTGCTCCAAAGTGATCGCATAACAGACGCATAAGAAAAGCTAGCACGGTTTTTTTGTGCGAGTTTTTGAAGGGCTCAAAGAGGTGGGGCCGGCGCGAAGGTGGGGCGCCTCGTTAAAGAGACCACTGTGTGACGAGGACGACCGGGTGCAGCGCGGCGCCGAACTCGAAGGGTTCCACATCGGACGGCGGGATGACGAGGCCTCGCACGTTCATCGGGGTCGTCGTGTCGTCCGGAGGGTGGGCGTCTTTGGGAAAGACGAGCTTGCTGCCGTGGAAATCGGGTTGCTCGGGGCGAACGATGTTTCGTGATCCTATGGTCATGACCCAGGTCGGGCTGCGCAGGGTCCCCAGGTGATCGGCGGAGATGGGCTCGAGGTGAGGCGGCAGGCCCAGCGCTGCCCGGATCTTTGCGGCCACCGGCTCGCCGGTCTCGGGCCAGGGGCCGATGAACAGATCGACCCCGTTTTCGTAGCCGGTGTGAAAAAGGTCGTGAAACGCGCCGGTGAGCTTGATGTAAGCGGGGCTCTTCGGATCCTCGGCGGCGAAAAAGATGCGACCTGTGGGGATGAACAGCGCGAAGTACTTGCACACCCCCGAAAGGCGAGCCTGGCGATGCAAGCATCGCACCCGCGTGGGTTTGATGACGAGCTTCTCCTCGCTGAGCGTCACCAGGGCGACGTCGTCCTTTGAGACAGTGCGCGTTTCCATAAGACAAATTCCTAATCACGCCGAGGCGGGAAGAAAACGAATCATCGGTCGCGAAAATGGTTTGGGGGGGGGGTGAACCGGTTCTATTTGGCCTGACGATGCAGCTTGAAGCGCTGGTAGCCGATGGCGGCCATCTTTATCAGGAGCAGGCCGTGCCGGAACCGGTCGATCTTGATCTCGCCGTATTCCCGGTTGCGGTAGCGTATGGGGACCTCGCGGATCTTGAGGTTCAGCTTGGCGGCGCCAAACAAAAGGTCGAAGTCCATGAAGGGGTCGAAGTCGCCGAAGAAGGCGCGGCCTTGCTTGACCTTCTCGTAATCCGATTTGAACAGGACCTTGGTGCCGCACAAAGTGTCGGTGAGCCTCTGCTCGAGGAGCCAGGTGAAGCACCAGCCGAAAAAGTGGTTGGCCAGCATGTTTAAAAAGCGCATGGCCTGGTCTTCCATCGGGTAGACGAGCCTGGAGCCGTTGATGAACTCGCCTTTGCCTTCGACGAGGGCGTCGTAGAACTTGGGCAGGTCCTCGGGGCGCACCGTGATGTCGGCGTCGAGGATCATCAAGATGTCGCCTTCGGCCTTGTCGAAACCGTAGCGGACCGCGTCGCCCTTGCCGGTGCCGGGCTGTGTAAAGACCCGCGCGGCGTCCAGCTCCGGGTTGAGCGCCTGGAGCTGGCCGATGCACCTCTCGATCTCTTCGACGGTCCCGTCGGCGGAGTGCCCGTCCACGAAGATGAGCTCGGTGCCCTCTCCCATCTTGGGGGTCTTGCGAAACAGCTCCTCGATGTTGCCCTTTTCGTCCTTGCACGCGACGATGACCGAGACTCTGTAGTCCTTGCTTTTCGGCTTGGGGCGAAGCCGTCCCACGACCAGCTCGTTGACGCAGAGCCGGCTGAGGAAGGGCAGGGTGGCCAGGTGATCGTTGACGAGATCGGAGATCATCGGGATGGGCATCGGGGCGAGCAGGTGCCGGTTGCTCTTGACCGGCTCGATCTCGGCGAGCTCCATCAAGTTCTCGAGATCCTCGATCTCCAGCCAGTTTTGCTCTTTTTGGAACGGCTTGAGGCCCAAACGCTCGGCCAGCCGCACGATGGGGCCCCACATGTAGTTGTAGTGGGTGATGATGATCCGGGTGCGCTCGTGGCATGCTCTCTTGATGCGCTCGAGGACCGCTTGGATATCCACGAGCTCGCCCACGACATTCGAGATGAGGACGAAGTCGAAGGTCTCGTCGAGACTCAGGCTGTGGGCGTCGGTGTGGTGAAACTCCAAATCCGGATACCGCTCGGTGGCGATTCGGATCATCTCCTTGCTAAAGTCGATGCCGACTCCCCGGGAGGGCGCGAGGGCGGCGAGGGTGTCGCCTATCCCGCACCCCACGTCCAAGACGGTGGCGCCCTTGGGCACGTTGAATGCAATTTGCTTCGTTAGCCGCTGGTTGTAGTAACGGCGCAGGGAAGAGGGCAACCTGTAGAGCGCCGCCGTATCGTCACGAAATCTGCGTCGGGCTTCGAGGAGCCCTTTGTCACGGTCTGTTATCGCCAAAGCGTCATCTCCTTCTCGGGTCGCCTATACGTTATGCCAAAACAAAAGCGCCAATGGGATAAAAAGTCAACGATCGCGCGGCGGCGAGCTGTGAGCCTTGGTCTCGAAGACGAAGGTGCGGTTGCCTCCCGCGGTGCGGGCCCGGGTCAGCGCGTTGTCGGCATCCAGGACCAGCGACTTGGGCGTCGAGGGATCTGGGAAGGCCGTCACGCCGATGCTCAGAGTCTGGACGATGCGGCGATCCGTCAAGCGGTGGCGTGCGCAGAAGGTTCGGATGCGATCGGCGATGCGCACCGCCTCCTCGACGCCGCTTTGGTGGAGCAAGACGCACATCTCGTCGTCGGAGAAACGGAAGGGCAGGTCGTAATCCCTGATGTTCTGGCGCAAGAGCCCGGCCACATCTTTGAGAACCTGCTCTTGGACCAGGTAGCCGTGCTCCTGGGCGAGCCTCTTTTGATGGTCCAGGTTGATGAGGAGCAGGGCCATCTTCTCGCCGGTGCGCAAGGCGCGGTTCGTTTCCTTGGAGAGGGCGTCGTTGAAGGCCTCTCGGTTGAGGAGGCCGGTGGTGGGGTCCTGGTAGGCGAGCTTCTCGAGCTGCCGGTTTTTCTGGTCGAGCTCGTCCCGGAGCTTCTTGACCCGCAAGAGGTTGCGCATCCGCGCTATCAG
>JAABTR010000383.1 GCA_011389755.1 Deltaproteobacteria bacterium
GAAGTATAAAATTAGCATCGAAATTCTTTTTAATTAACGATACTGATTTACAAATCAGACGAGACAATCGGCAAAAAGACCATGGATGATCGCTACTACTCCGAAGAGATCAACTACCTGCTCGAGCAGGGCAAGGAGTTCGCTCGCCAGCATCCTCAAAAGGCCCGGATGCTGCACCTCGACGATATCCGCTCGCGGGACCCCAACGTGGAGCGGCTCATCGAGAGCTTCGCCTTTTTGACGAGCCGCATCCGCAAGCGGCTGGACGACGACTATTCCCAGATCGCCGACGGCCTCATGTCCTTGATGTGGCCCGGATACATCAACATCATCCCGTCGTTTTGCCTCCTCGATCTCTGCCCGACGCTGTGGAGCTTTCCCAGCGCCATCACGGTCCCGGGCGGCGCGGAGCTCGACTCCGAGCCCACGGCGAAAGGTATCCAGTGCCGCTTCAGGACCTGCTACGATGTGTCGGCGCTGCCCATCGAGACGGCGGACGTCCAAGTAAACTCCACCGGATCGAGCTCCCAGCTCGATCTGACGTTTGATTTCGCGCCCGAGGTCGATCTGGCGTCCCTCAAGGGGCACACGCTCAAGGTGCAGCTGTGGGCCGAGTTCTCCCAGGCCTGGCAGCTCTACGACCTGCTCTTGGGCCGCGATGGGAAAAAACCGATCGCCGAGGGCGTGGAGCTCGTGGCGCTCGGAAAAAACAAAGCCCCGGTCGCGAGCTGGAAGCTGAGCCCCGACGTCATCGCGCCAGCCGGGCTCACGCGGGATGAGACGCTGCTGCCCATGTCGAAGTCGGTGCTTTGGTGCTTTGGGCTCATACGGGATTTCTTCTTGTTCCCCGAGAAATTCCAAGCGCTCGAGATCGACGTCCTCGATCACTTCACCGGCTTTGAGCACCTGGAAGGTTTCCAGATAAAGCTGCGCATGAACCAGCCGTGGCCTTCGAACTTGAGGCCGAGCAAGGAGCACTTTCGTCTCAACACCGTGCCCATGGTCAACCTCTTCACCCACGACGGCAATCCGCTGCGCCTCGACAGGCTCTTGCACAAGTACACGGTCCGCGGAGACGTGACAAACCCGGAGTACTACCAAGTCTACTCGGTCGACTCCGTCGAATCGATCGAAATAGGGAGCAACGAACGCAAGGCCTACAGACCTCTGTACACCACGCGCTTCGGCGGCGGCGAGGACGAGTTTGAGAAGATCTACTACCACCTCGAGCGCTCCAAGGCGTCTTGGGGCGGGCTCGAGACCTTCATCAGCTTCGTCGATCCCTCCTCTTCGGTGCTTTTGCCGAAGGAGGAGGTCTTATCCCTCGGGCTCACGTGCACGAACGGCCGACTCGCCGGGACGCTCGGGCCCGGGCAGATAGGCGATCCGGTCTCGGATTTCCACGCCGGGCTGCGGCCGACCAACCTCTCGCACCCGACGCCTTTTTACACCCCCGACATCGGGCAAGACTCTCTGTGGCGCTGGCTGTCCCACGCCTCGCTCAATTACTTGAGCCTGGGCTCACCCGATCAGCTCCGATCCCTTTTGGGGCTGCATGACTTTTCGAACTCCAAAGCCAATGAGCACAAGATCGCAGGGATCCGCTCTGTGGACATGGGATCGACGCGGGCTCTCCTCGGGGGGGCGCTCATCCCGGGGCTGAACGTGCGCCTCACTCTGGACGAGGAGCATTTCTCGGACAAAGGCGAGATCCAGCTATTCGCCCAGGTTCTGTCCGCCTTCATGACCGGATACGCGTCCATCAACTCCTACATTCAGCTCACCGTGATAACGGAGCCG
>JAABTR010000384.1 GCA_011389755.1 Deltaproteobacteria bacterium
AAAGAACCCCGAGGGCCTCCCCGTCTGGACCGTTGAGGAAAACTTCCTCGGTCTCTACGGCCCGAGCGCCGCCACCCCAATCTTCATCGCCGAGATGATCGCCCAGTCTCCTTACGAAGAAGATCCTCTGCGGGATTTCCTCGACATCTTCAACCACCGGCTGCTCTCGCTCTATTATCGCGCCTGGAAAAAGTACAATGTCTGCGCGACCATCTCGGAGGGCTTCGATGATCCGGTCAGCGTGGTGCTCAACGCCCTCATCGGCAAAGACATCCGGACCTCCACCGAGGGCTGGGTGATCCCCCCGCAGCGCTTGCTCGCCTACAGCGGCGCCTTTTCATCGAACAGTCGCCCCGCCGGAGGGTTGGAGGACCTCTTGTCCGACTACTTCGACCTCGACGAGGTCCGAGTGATCCCCTTCGTGCCGCGCAAGTACAAACCGCCGGAATCCTCGCTCTGCCGCGTCAGCGAGTCGGGCACCGGCGGTCGGCTCGGCGAGTCCTTCGTCATCGGCCAGACCATGACCGACGTCGCGGGTCAGTTCAAGATTCGGCTCGAGGGTCTCGACAAAGAGACCTTCGATCGATTTCAGCCGGGACGCCGCGCATACGAGCAGCTGGTTTTTTTGACCCACTTGTACACCAAGCGGCAGCTCGATTTTTGCCTGGAGCTCGTCTTGGCCCCGAACCAGGGCGACGCCTCCATGCTCTCGGCGGACAATCCCACCGGTGCCCTGGGGCGGTCCGCCTGGCTGGGGCGCCCAACCGAAAAAGAAACCGTCGTCGTCATCGAAGTCGAGGGCCCACGCCCCGATGATGACGACGACTGATGGAGGATCGCGATGCTCAATTCCACCATCGCCAAAGAAGGCTCTGCGAACATCATCCACCTCGAGGGGGAGCTCAGCGCCATCACCGCGGAGGAGCTCGGCAAGCTCTTGATGGGGCTGGTCGACGAAGGACGTCATCGCATCGTGCTGGATCTCGGGGCGCTGACCTACGTTTCGAGCGACGGTCTTAAGCCGCTTCTCGAATGGCGCGAAAAAACTCGAAAGCTCGAAGGTGGCGCTCGGCTCGTGGTCTGCTGCCTGCAACAGTTCGTAAAGACCGTCTTCGAGGTCACGGGGCTGAGCAGCGCGTTCCCCGCATACGACACCCTCGAAGCCGCAATCGATGAGGTCTGACGCGCGGAGACGCGAAAAAAATGCCGCGTTTTGCGCACGCATGTAAGGAGCCCAGCAGTCATGTACACTCTCACCGTCGTCGATTTTTCCTCGCCCGGGTCGGAGGCCGCGCCCGCCAAGCACCCCATCACCAAAGACTACATCACCATCGGTCGTGGAAAAGAAAACGATATTGTCGTGATACAAGGCGACATCTCCAAGCGTCACGCCGCGCTGCGCGTCACGGCGCAAGGGGTCTACCTCGAAGATCTGGGCAGCACCAACGGCACCGTCCTCAATGATCTGCCAGTGACGTCGCCGGTGCGCGTCTACGAAGACGACCACATCCACGTGGGGCTGGCTCGGATAACTCTCGGCGACAGCCCCCTTTTGCGAAGGGGTGGGGGCAGTGCACCGCCTCGAAACGGCGCCGATCCCGCCGAGCCGTTTTTCTTGGACGAAGACGGCGCCCCGCCCGCTCATGCTCCCGCCTCCCTGCCTTCGATCCCCGACATCCCACAGGTGCCGGACCTATCGCAGGGCACGCCGGGCAGCGACGCCGGGTCACCTTTTCCGTTTCTCGAAAGCGAAAACCTCTCGAGCGCGGGGCTTTCCTCCGGGCGACCGTCGTTCCCGTTCGACATACCAGACGAGCCCCGTGTGCCGTCCCCACAGGCCGGCGCGTCGAGCCTCGTCGAGAAGATACGAAGAATCGAATCTGAGGCCATCAAGTCGCGGCCACCTGTCAACAAACCTTCCACCGACCTCGTGGACAAAATAAAGGACATCGAGTCAAAAGCCTTGAGCCGCCCCCCGGCGCCTGCGGCCAAAGCCGCGTCGCCGCAACGGACGATCTGTGCGGCGCCCGTGCCCACCGAGACCGCCATCATCGTGGCAGTGTCGGTCCCCGACCAGGGCCCCAAGGCCTGTGAGCTCATAAAACGGTCGATCATCATCGGACGCGCGCCGGAATCAGACCTGTGTCTCTCTCAACCGCTGGTCTCGAGCCGTCACGCCATCCTCGAGGTGGGCGCGTCGGATCAGCTCGTGCTGCGGGATCTGGGCAGCACCAACGGCACCTTCGTCAACCACGCGCAGATCACCTCGCCGACCATCGTCGGCCCCGACGACGAAATCTTCATCGGAGATTGCCGGCTGCTCGCCAGCGTGGGTCAGGTGCCGGTGCGCGAGCAGCCGGATGAGCCGCCTCAAGACCTTGCAACGCAAGCGGCTCCGGTCCCGACAGTGACACCGCCTCCAGCGCAGGAGCAGGCGCAGGAGCAGGCGCAGACGCAAGCACCCGCGCAGGCTCCGTCTCTTGCCCCCGCCGCTCCACAGGTGCCCGCCCCTGACCCAGCGCAGGGCGCGCCTGCTTTTGGGCTCCTCGATGCACAGGTCCTACTCGCCACGGCGCGCAAAGCTCTCGGCGCGACCTTGGAGCGCGTCCAAAGCCGCCCGGAGCCCTCCGCCAAGACACGAAGGCTCTGCACCGGGATGGCCCAAGCAGCGGCCGCGCTCTATCGAGCCCAAAAAGCGGCCCACGACTTCGACGTGATTCGGGCCGCGGCCGACGAAGCGGCCGGTCACATCAAGGCGTCCCTCGCGGCCCTCAAAGAAGACAAAACCTTCACCGAGGCAGACGACCAGCTCATCAGAGCCTTGTCGCTTCTGTATCCTCTGACGTCCGAAAACTTCAGCCACCCCGACGGCCCGTCACCTCCTTGGAGCGGCGTGAGGTCGGGCGCCGGGCCACGCACTTTGGTGAGGCGCCGACTCGACGAGGCGCACCAGGACCCACAGATGAAGGACAACGTCCTCATCGCCCATGCGGTCTTTAGAGCCGACAAAAAATATCTCGCCACCGCGCGAAAGATGGCCCGATCGATCGCGTACAATTACTACCTCGACGACCAGCAAACCCTCAGGCTGGAGAACGTCATCGACGAAGCGTGCTCCAACGTCATCGACCACGCGTTCGCTGATTCGCAGCAAGGGGCCTTCGCGGTTTCCCTCTACACCGACCCCAATGACGAACAGCTCATCATCAACATCGACGATCGCGGCCTGCCTTTCGACACCGAAAAAGCCGACAGCGGCCACATGGACGGCATGGGCATGACCTTGATGCGGGCCTTTTGCAAGAAGGTGCGCGTTTTGAGTCGAGGTCGCCTGGGCAAGCGCGTCCAGCTCGAGATGGATCTGCCCGGGAGCATGTCGGGTTTTTTCTCGACCTTCGAAGGGGCAGAGAAAAGCAAGAGCCCCCAAGCTCCGCTTTCCCTGCGTGCCGCGTTGAAGATCTGCCTTACGAACGGGCCGAGGAGATCCCTCGGAGCGTCTTTTGCGCTTGTGGGTACGATCACTACGACGACGACCTCTACGACCTCGCGCTCCTGCGGCGCCAAATGCAAAATGACACACGGCTGGCGGTGGTCGCCATGGGTCGAGACGAGGTCGCGGTGGGGCACGCCTCGGCCCTTCTGCCCGAGCCCGGCGCTGCGGTAGGAGAGCTCCAGACGCCCGTGGTGGCCTCCGGGCTCTTCGGGGGCGGCCTGACCGGGCAGCTGACCCAGCGCCTGGTCGACAGGTGCCGGCAGCAAGGCCGCTGGGCCCTGACCGGCCGTCTGTCCACGGCTCACCCCTACGAACAGGTAGCCTTTAGCAACCTGGGCGCCGTGCCGACCGGTCTCGTGCTCGGAGCCTTCCCC
>JAABTR010000385.1 GCA_011389755.1 Deltaproteobacteria bacterium
CGGCTCACCCCTACGAACAGGTAGCCTTTAGCAACCTGGGCGCCGTGCCGACCGGTCTCGTGCTCGGAGCCTTCCCCGATGAAAGGCCCGGAGACGATCCCGCTGTGCGAAGCTCCAAGAGGCTCTCCAGCTTGGATGTGTTCCTCCGGCTCGGCCCAAGAAATTCTGCCGCCGTACACGCTCCGGCGGAGCACGTCGCCGTGCTCACGGATATCTATCGCGCCCTCGACATCGAGCGCTCTTTCGCGAGCGCGACCGCCGAAGAGAGTCGGCCATTCCCACAGACGAGCGAGCTGGTCATCCAGAGGCGGCCGTGGGGTCTCTTAAACGCGACGGTCAAAGTCTACGGACGCGATCTCCTCGCCAAGTTGAGGGCGATCACAAGCGAGCTTTACAGCCGGGCCATTTTCAGTGTCACCGTCGATCTGCCGATGACCTGCGGAGCCGTCGTCGCGCTTGTGCCCCAGCTGGAGAAGCTGGGCTACAGCTTCTCGGGCGTCGTTCCCCACGCGCTTGGGCAAGACTCTTTGAGGCTGCAAAAGACAGCGGTCACTCCGGAGCCCATCGAGCTCCACGTCGAGGGCAACCTCGGCAAACAAATCCTGGAGCACGTCTTGAGCGATCGCGCCCGGGTTCTCGCCGGCAGCTTGTGACCGCTGCCGAGCGCCTATCATTCGAAGGGAACCGAGAGCTCGACCTCGAAGCGGCGGGTGTGGATCACCAGGTGCGGGCGGTACACGATGTGGAATGAGCCGTCTGCGAGCGTCACCGAGACCTCATCGTCTTCCTTGGTCCACAGCTCTTCGCGCAGCGCCTCTTGGAGCCTTTGGGCGGCCTGCTCATGCTGCATTCCGGCGAGGCGCCCCGCGTGCCTCACCGCCAGATTGGAGACCCACCCCAGGGTGACCGAGTAGGCCAAGCTCGTGTGCACGGTGAGGCGCCCGAGCTGTTTTCCTTCGTTGTCGGGCATATGATGCAGGTTGGCCGCCAGGTGCACGTACAAGAGCTCGGGCTGCCCACCCATCTCGTCTGGCACCTGGGACAAGGGGGACAGACCGAAGTACGGCAGGCTCTCGACGATGTCGAGCGGCAGCGAGGCCTCGAGGGGGGTGACGACCGACTCTGTTCGACCGAGCGGCAAGCTCCGCGTGGGCAACCCCAGCTGCTCTCCCCCCGTCCCAAGACCAGACAAGCCCAAAAGATGACCCTTTGAGGCGTAGGAGCGAATGAGGTTGGCGCCCAGGATCCAGATGCCGCGGCCCCACAGGTATTGGTCGGGCTTTGCCGCGCTGGCCGGCTCTTCGTAGTCTGCGGTTTGGTAGGGGGCCCGCATCAAGAAGCGGTTGAGCAGGAGGCTCGCCCAAAACGAGGCCTGCGTCTTACGAAACGCGCGATACTCTTTATGACTCGCGCCGCTCATACGCTCCACGGGGTTTTTGATCGTCGGCAGGTGCAAAAGATGCTTGAGGCCGAAGAACCCCGCGTCGGTCTGCGCGGCGATGGGCACCTTCATCGCTTCGCCCATCCTGGCCAGATCGGCAAAGACCTCGAAAGCTTTTTCGCGGCAATCGAAATCGTAGTCTGCCAAGATGAGGGTCGCCGGTGTCTCGGTCTCGCCCTCGTATTCCGGCTTCACGATCCCGTCTAGAATCCGTCGGCGCACGTTGTCATAGGGCGCGTGGAGCGCCTCCAGCCGAACGCTTCCGTCACCCGGCAGCCTCTCGACCAGCATGGCCACCCCGCGCAGCGCCGCTTCGACCTTTTGGAAAGCCCTGTCGTGCAAAACCGCGGTGACCGCATCCGAAGAGCCGCCGACCTGCGCGCGGACGGCCTCGAGCGACAGCTCCTCCATCGCCGTGGGCGTCAACACCTGCTTCGACGACAGCTCGATACGCGGCCCCATCGCTTTGACGAGGTCGTCCATTTTCCCCGGCCCGACCTCGATGGGCAAGCTGTGCTCATTGGACGCCGCGAAATCCGCGACCACTGTGATCTTCATGGTTTTTTTCATCTGCCCGTCTTTCCCCGTGAGGATTCTTAGCGTGCGGCGCCCGATGCGCTCCATAGGCACTCAAGCGACCATGCAAGCTCTACTTGACGTATCTGAGAGACGGATTCACAGGCTCGAGCGCCTTCTCCGTCACCTTGACGATCTCTTTTTTTTTGCCGGCGAAGTCCACGATGACCTGCGTGTCCGCCGGGTTCATGGAATTTTTGTAGTCGGCGTAAATCACCAACATCACGGTGCGCTCCAGGATCAGGGGATCCAGCTTCACCACGACGTTTTTGCCCGCCTCTACGAGAACCGACTCCTTGAGCTTCCAGCTGCCCCGCTTGGGGGCCTGAAACCATCCTTTTGGACCGAGCCTCGTGACCTCTCGCAGCTGCTGGGCATAGGTGATGTAGATGATATCGACGCTCAGCGGGTTCCCGTTATTTAGCCCGGGGGCGGCTTGAAACTCGACGACCCGAGTCGGCAGCGGCAAAAGAGGCCGCAGATTTTGTGAGCCGGCGCCGCAAGCTAAGGCCGAGGCGGCCAGACAGCAAAGCGCGGCGAGACGCACGGCGCTCGATGGAGATCGAAGGCGCGAAAATACCGTCATGATTCTCTTGTCCTCGCGATCAGTGAAGCAAGCCGTTGATGGTGATGAATACATCTTCTGCCGCAGAGGCCTCGTTGTCGAGAACCACCATCTGCGGTTTCTCGAGCCCGATCTCCCGGTAATCCGCGATGACCACCGCCGCGATGGTGTCGACCGGTTTTTTTAAATCGATGCGGATGCTCTTCCTCACGTCACTCGCCAAGACCGACAGGCTCTGCTTGTGGGGCCACGACTCCCGCACCTTCGAGTCGAACCAATCGTCCGGTGAGATCTGTGTGATGGTCTCGAGCTTCTCCCCCTTGGGCACGAACACGATATCCACAGGCAGCAGCATCCCTTCGTTGAACTGGCTGTCACACCTCAAATGAACGGTGTGGGTCTCGAGGACCTGAGAGCCGCCGCAGGACAAAAGCAGCGCAGCTCCCAATATCACGGCTTTTATCGAACCGCCGCGCCTTACGCCGCTTTCGATA
>JAABTR010000386.1 GCA_011389755.1 Deltaproteobacteria bacterium
CCTTTAGCAAAGTCGACTTGCCGCTTCCTGAAGGGCCGACGACCGCGACGAACTCCCCCGGTTCGATGGTGAAAGAAACATCGTCGAGAATCCAAGGTCCTTGGGGATCGTAGGAAAAACCAACATGGCTGAGCTCGATGCGACCACGAAGCCGCCCGGGGTCCTCGCCTTCGTCTATCGATTCGGGGACCGCCTCCAGGATCGGCTTGAGCCTCTCGTACAAAGGCATCACCTTCATCAACCCCAAAGAGGTCATCACCACCTTGGACAGTGACGTTTGGACGATCCCGAACGCGGTGAAGAAGGCGATAAAGGTCCCCGTGGTGAAGCTGTCGTCTCGAAAGGCGACGATTCCGCCGAAAATGCCGGCTGAAACGAGCACGGGGTACACAGAGGCAAGCACATCGATAAACGATGCAACTCGGGCGGCCTCGACCGATTTTTTCCGGGCGTCGGCAAACTTTTCAGCCCAACGATTGAAAACTTGCTCCTCGACGCCCATGGTGCGCAAGCGCACAATCGCGCTGATCATCGAATAGACGAAGCCCCTGAGATCGCCGCGGCTCTCCAGAAACTGTCGGTTGATTCGGTATATGACGAGGTAGCCGGCGCTGATCACGAGAAGGTAGATGAAGATGGCCAGCATCGCCCAGGCGGCCAGCTCGGGCATGTAGTAGAACATCAAGATGATGTTGAGCATGGAAAAGACCGCGCCTAAGAGAGTATCGAGCACCGAGCCCGTCAAGTTCTTTTGCAAGGTGACGAACCCTTCTGTACGGTCTGCCAGATCTCCGGCTTTGTAGTCTCGAAAAAAGCCGACGGGCAGCTTGAGCACGCGGTCGACGACAGCGGCCTGCAATGCGGTGGCGCTCCTGCCGTGAATGCGCATCAGCGAGACCGCCCTGACGAACTGAAACACGCTCGAGCAGACCGCCAAAGTCATCATCGCCACCGCGATCTGAGCCAACAACGAGCGGTCCGCCTCCGGGATGACGGAATCGAAAATCAGCGCCGTAAAGATTGGAGTGATCGCAGTGACGACTCCGCCGGCGAGCCCGGCAGCGGCGATGGTGAAAAACTGCGAGCTGATGCTCTTGTGGAAAACGAACCCAATGACGTCCTTGAATCCAACGGGTCGGCGATCGAAAACCCGATAGAACATGATCGCCGTGTCGCTGATGTCCGCCGCGGACTTCGCGTCGATGACGGTCCTGTTTCCATCGTGATCGTAGCAGCGGTACGTGTTGCCAGCGCGAATGAGGGCGAGTGCGTCGCCGGTGTGATTGAATGCGACGAGGTTTCCCAGATCCTGTTTGAACCAGTCGCCCCCCAGGGATACGGCTCGGCTCTTGAGTCGACTTTCGATGGCGGCCAATTCGAAATACTCTTGCACGTTGGTAATTTTGCGTTTGCTGCCTGGAGGAGAGACGTCGACGTGGGTGTGCTTGCCCCAGGTTTTGAAGACCTCGAAGAGTTGTTCCCTTCGCGAATCGACCTTTTTGGTCCTTGGGCTGTGTCTGTTGACAATCGAGGTGAGTTTGCCCAAAGAATCGGCCTCGAGAGCTTCTTTTTGATCTTTGCGTTGTCTGATGGTCTGGGCGATTACCGTCCGGCGACGCCAGTAGTAGCGAGCAACGAATTCAATAAACTCCCGATACAAAGCATCCCAGGAGCTTCTTTCTTTGTATGGGGCGGTGTCGAGTCTGTCGATCCGGCTCTTTCTCATCGGCTCGATGTAGCTGTTGACCTTGCGCCAGCAGCCCTGCGCCTGCTTGACCTCTGCTGGCAGATTCTCGGAAAGTGCGCTGAAAAACTCTCCTTTGTTTCTTGAACGTAGCTTGGTGTTCAGTGTTCCCCTGGCGAAAAGCTGGAGATTGCGGTCCCCGACCGCCTTTTTCAATTGTTCGTCGCCGACGAGAGCTTGTCCGGGCTCGATACTGAAGAGAAAAACCAGGTTGCCCTTAGAACCGTCTTTCACAGCGGTGCAGAAGACATCGATTCTCCCCTGCTCGACGATCCACACTCTGTCTTCGCTGACGGGAAAGAGAATCCGGCTATCGATTTCCAAAAGTTCCGAGGGACGTGCTACTGATTCTAGCATCGTCTCTACTCAGCATCGATCAGGGCCGCATAGTGCCCATCGATTTTCATGAGTTGCTCGTGGGTGCCGCGCTCGACAATTCTTCCTTTGCTCAACACGACGATCTCATCGCTGTCTCGGATCGTACTGAGGCGATGGGCGATGATTACGGTGGTGCAGCCGCGTCTTCTGATCTGACGATCGATCATCATCTCGGTGACGGGATCCAAGGCGCTCGTCGCTTCGTCGAGGACCAAGATGGACGGATTTCGGGCAAGCGCTCTGGCGATCTCGAGCCTTTGACGTTGACCGCCGCTGAAGTTCTGGCCGTTTTCAAGCATGACGTGGTCGTAGCCGCCCTTTTTCTTCATGACGTCTTCGTGAAGAAGGGCATCTTTCGCGGCGATCAACACGTGTTGGTCCTTGGTCCCAGTGTCCCACAAGGTGATGTTGTCTTTTATCGACGCGGCGAAGATCGCGGTGTCCTGATCCACATCCGCGATGGACGAAGTCAGTACCAGTCTGGCGATCTCGCCGCGGGGTTTGCCGTCGAACAAGATTTGACCTTTCTGGGGCTGGTAGAGTCCTCGGATCAATCTCGCAAGAGATGTCTTTCCGCTGCCGCTAGCACCGACGATGGCCACTCTGCTTCCGGGCTCGATCTGGAGACTCACATTTTTCACGACCGGTTCATCCAGCGAGCCGTAGCTGAAGGTGACGTCCCTCAGCTCAATGGCACCGGTGAGTTGGTTCGTGTCCGAGTCTTGGGTGTCTTTGTCGAGCTCCGGGTCCGCGGGGTAGAGCAAGACATCTTCGACCCGCTTCAAGCTGGCCTTGATCTCTTGAAACGCGCCCCCGAGCGTCACCAACGAATTGACAGGGGCGATGTAACTAGCCATCAGGCTCTGGAAAGCCACGAGCATTCCCATGGTGAGCTGCCCGTTCATGACCTCGAAGCTTCCATACAGGAGAATGATCGAGGTGTTCAATGTGGTGAGCATGGCTGGAACCACACCGATGATCACATTGAATAATCCCATCTCCTGCTCTGTGCTGATCGCCTTTCCATGTGACGCGGTGTAGCGCTTGAGCAGGTCATCTTCACTACCACCGGCTTTGAGGGTGTCGACCATGCTAAGACCGGAGACCAGCACGCCGCTGAGCACGCCGTAGTCCTGTAACAGCCGCATCTTCTTGTTAGCGATGGTGGGGCTGATGGCAGCGAGAAAAAGCACGTTGATAAGGGAGATGCCGATACCGATGATCGTGAGCGTCACATGGTACTGGAACATGACCGCGAGAAAGAAGACGATCATGATGCAGTTCAACATCGTCGTGGCGGCGTTGCCGGACATGAAAGCCGCGATCTCCTGATTCAAAGCGATGCGCGAGGCGATGTCACCGATATACCTTTGCTGAAAGTAGCTCACCGGTAGCCGGAGGAGATGTCTGACGAGCTTGATGCTGGAGCTCAAGGAGAGCTTCTCGCCGAATCGTATGAAGTAGTATTTCTGTAGCGCCGTGAAAAAACCTCGAAAGACAGCCGTCAACCCCATTCCCATGATGATCGGCAAGATCCAGCCATCGAGTTTCTCGACGAGCACGTTGTCGATGAAAATGCGCGAAAAGACCGGGATGAGCAGCCCGGGGACGACAAGGAACAACCCCGTCAAAAGAAAAAAGAGGATTGAGCCGTAGGCGCTGGCGACATAGGAACGCAGCGCCGGCAGAAAGCTCTGCCGCGCGCCTCCCGTTTCGAAGCTCTTTGCAGGTTTGAGTTCCAAGACCACCCCGGTAAAGCGCTGACTGAACTCGTCGGTCGTCAGCTTGCGCCCTCCCATCGCGGGGTCGTTGAGATAAATTTTGCCGCGACGGTGGCCTTCGTACACCAGGAAGTGATTGAAATCCCAAAACACGATTGCCGGCAGCTGGATGTCGTCGAGACCGCTGAGATCCTCGATCGCGTATCCCTCGGCCTCCAAGTTGTAGCGCTGGGCGGCCTTGAGAATATTGCTCGCTTTGCTGCCGTCCCTGGAAACACCGCAATCGGCTCTGAGCTTTTCCAGGGGCACGTGCAATCCGTGATGAGCGAGCACCATGCCCAGAGAAGCCGCTCCGCACTCTACGGCTTCCATCTGCAATATCGTGGGGGTATTGACGCGACGATTCAACATGCGACCGGGTTTTCTAGCCCAAGAACTTCTTCAAGAACGGCAGCAGCAAAAAGATTGGCCGCTCTTTACCGACCCTGACCTGGGCGTTGCAAAAGGTACCGCTGTAGATCTCTTGGTTCGGACCTCTGCCCGAAGACCAGCGGTACCCGCTGGGAGTGTCAGCATCGACGACGAGCTCACCGACGATCTCGTTGGGCGCCCCGTAAGCTGACAACGTCTGCACGAGCTTCGTGTTGCGCAGCACCTGCTCCATCGATTGTGGTGTCGCGGGAAAAGTGGAGACCTTGGTCACGCGTCCTTCGATCGCGCCGTACTCCTCTTTTTTGACCGTGGAGGGCGTGATGAGCATCTGCATGCCTCTTCGAACCTTTTTGCCCTCGTAGACCGGGATGTAGATGACCGCCTTGAGCTTTTGCGGATATTCAACGGACTCCGCTGAGACGACCGGGGTTCCCGCTGATACATAGTCGCCTGCGCTCAGTTTGGTCTCGATCACCCGTCCACGTCTGCGACTCACGATGCGGGAGTTTTGCTCGAGCTGTTTTTTTTGGTTTTCGATTCGCAGCTTCTTGGCGCTGATTTCTCTTTCGAGTGCGTAGCTTTGTTCCTCCATCCCTTTGCTCAGCCCAGCCAACTGAGCGCTGATGCTCTTGAGCTCGTTCTTTCGGCCTGCCTCTTCGTCCAAGAAA
>JAABTR010000387.1 GCA_011389755.1 Deltaproteobacteria bacterium
CTGAGCAGCCGGGCGTCCAGGTATCGTCGCTCGGTCATCAGCACATTGAAGACGGTGGACATCCCCATGCGAAAACGGGTCTTCTCGTCTTCCACGCTCTTTTGATAGTATTTCAGCGAGTGTTTCCTCTTGGCGATTTTCTCGGCGATGAGAGCGATCGATTTCAGGCGCAGTCTGATTTTGTTCTCGAGTTGGGCTCGGTGGAGCGAGTGCAGGGATTTGGCAGTTTCGTAGCTCGAACGCGCTTGGGCGCATTCACCTTTCTTCAGCTTGTTGTCCCACGGAAACTGATAAGTCAAAGACACGAGCGCTCGCATCTCCGAGGCGTGCTGGGCCCCGTAGCGGGTTCTGGCGGCCTCTCCACTCAAACGAAGATCGAGGTCGTGCCGCGCGTTGTTTCGCGCGTAGATCATCCGCTGGCGTGCAGCGCTCTGTTTTCTTTTGAGCCCCCTGAGCTCCTTGTTGTTGGCGAGGGCCTTGCTCAGCATTGTTCGGTAGGCTTTGTCGACAGACGCCTCAGAAACGAATCGCTCCGGCAAGCTGTCGACGGGAGTAGGCGGATTCCAACCGAGTGAGCGCCCGTCCGAGCCGATCAGGTCCACAAGGGCGACGAATTGCTCGTAGTTCCGTTGCTTGAGATCGGCCAAGACGACCTCGATGTCTGAAAGCCGGGCCAAAAAGAGGGTCAGATCCGCTTCGGGGCGCTCGTTGGCCTCTACGAGCTGCTTTGTGTCGTCGACGAACTTTCGTGTTTGCCGGGCGGTCACCTCGAGCAGCGCAGCTTTTTCGTTGAGGGCGACGTATTGCCAGTATGCGCTGACGATCAGCGTGAGCTGCTGGGATTTTCTACTGCCGAAGTCGAGGTCTGCCGCCTTGAGCTCCTCCTGGGCCGCGGCAATCTGAGCGCTGTTTACTTCGAAGCGCAAGCTCTTGAGAAGAGGAATCGAAACAGCGAGCGTACCTCGAGGAGTATGTCTCATTACTTTGTTTTGGTCGGCGCCGACCATGTGGTGGCTCATGCCAATGCTGGCGGAAACATCTCCCCCCCACAGGGTCCTTTTGCTCCCACCCAAGGAGTAGCCGAGCGAATCAATGCTCTGCCCAGAGGCTCTGTGTGCGTCGGCTGCGACTGCCGCCGTCGCCGCCGGGTCGTAGTCGCTTTGGGCTGACAAGAGGGCTCCGTCGAAGTGGTCCCGCTGACTTGCAAATAGCTCGAGATGTTCGCTCGATTCTTCAAACACCCTGACGGACTCGATGAGGCCGATACTCTCACCCGATGAGACGACAAGCGGCAACGTTATCAGTGCAGCGCACACGCTGACCATGAGCCCCCGGTTCTTTGTCCGAAAGCCTTTCATGGACAGCTCTGGAAGGTTCCCTTTCATATGGAAACAATAAACCAACCGCCCTTCGAAGAGACAGGCAACATAAGTTGCCAAGGCCGTGTCAGGTGGCGTGCACTACCTGCCGAGAAAATTGATACATCGGTGTTCTCGGCTATCCCTACTTGACCGCCCAACGCTTGAGGTAGATCCCCAGCCAGCGACGGCTCGTCCGGATGCCGCGATCGTGGAGCACGCGTTCTGTGGCCGCCATGTTGCGGTCACATCGTCGATAGGTGGCGATGATCTCATCCTTGCAACGTATATAGGCAGAAGACGCGGTGGGTTGCTCGCCTTCGGGCGCTTCCATGGGAGCCGAAGGAACCGACTCTGTTTGCCGCGATAACCGATCGCGCAGGACCTCGTCGATGATTCGGGCCGGCGCAGCGCTGGACGGCGCTTTGACCACAATGCGATCCGCCAGGTCCAGCAACCCGCGGACGTTGTCGGTTGGAAAGCCGTCCAGGCACATCAGTTCGTAGTGCTCCGCGTTCATCGAAGCGAGCAGCGGCCCAGGGTCGAGGCCCGCGCGAGCGGAGGACACCTGGACGAGGCGCTCGAAAATGGATGGGATGTCGGCCCGGCGCTGCGCGAGACCCGGAATCTCGACAACCCGCAGGCGGGGCACGAGATCGGGGATCAAACCATAGTCGGGAGGAGGCTCGTTGGAGGCGAGCACAAAGCGCAGTTTTACGTCGCGCGAGCGATTTTCACCGATGCGCCGCGAGACTCCGTCCTCCATTACGCGCAGCAGGCTGCGTTGGACTCGCACCGGAAGACTGTGGGCCTCGTCGAGAAAGAGCACCCCACCGCGGGCCTCCTCGATGAGGCCAAAACGAGCGTCCACCCCGGAAAAAACCCGCGCCCCGACCCCGAACAGGGAGGAGGTCGCCTCCTGTTCACCAGCGAAGCAGGCCGCGTTGTGCACCACGAACGGCGCCTGAGAAGCCCCCCCTCCGATCAGTTCACCGATCATCCGGGCCGCCAGCTCCTTGCCCGAACCGGTCGGGCCCGTAAGCAGCACGTGTCTGGGGGAGAGGGTCGCCTCACGCAGCTGCGCGGCGAGAGGTCCCACGTGAAAGCGCCCGGCCATCTCGACGTCGGCGCGCATCGCCGGTTCGATAAAAGGTTGCGCGTTTTCGTGAAAAACAAACAAAACACCGCCGATGCGGATCACCGCCTCTTCGGAGAGGCGCGTGGGACCGCGCACACACGTCCCGCCTACGAACGTACCGTTTGTGCTCCCCTGATCATCGATAAAAACGCCGTCCGGCGTCCGCACCAGCCGTACATGTATCTTGGAAACTTTGGGGTGCCTCAGCTGGACGTCGGCCCGGGAGCTGCGCCCCATGGTCATCTCGGAACTGATGAGAAAGCGATCGGTGACAACCGCGTTGTTTGGTGCCCACGCAACCAAAAACCCGGGTCCGGCGAGCCGGCGACTCGCGTCCCCGGACAATTCCTCAACAGTGCTGATCATCGTGGTTTGAGCAGCCATGAAAGAATAATATAGCCGATCTAGAGTCGATATGACAAAGCGAGTACACTATTTGAGGAAACATCGATAGCGCGTGCAAATGAAGAAAATCGAAAACATCCCCTGGCCCGATACCCTCCTCGAAGGAAAATACCGCCTCGAAAAAGAGATCGGAGCCGGGGGCATGGGCAGAGTCTTTCAGGCGACCCATGTCGTCATCGGACGGCAGGTGGCTATCAAGATGCTTCGGTCGAAAAGCGACACCGGTCGCGACGACGACGTGCTGGCAGCACGGTTTCTCAATGAGGCACGAGCTGCCGGCTCGATCGGTCACGACAACATCTGCGAGGTCACCGACGTGGGGAAGGCCCCGGACGGCTCGCCCTTCCTAGTCATGCCCTTGCTCAACGGAAAATCACTCGACGGACTCCTCGGCCGGGGCAAGATGGTCGACATCGGTAGAGCTGCCGACATCACCGCTCAGGTGCTGCGCGCCCTCGAAGCGGCCCACGGCCAGCGAATCGTTCACCGGGATCTCAAGCCGGCCAACGTATTCTTGATGAGGCTCGGCGATCGCGCCGACTTCGTCAAGCTGCTCGACTTCGGCATCTCGAAGGTTCTCGGCGACGCCGCCGCTGACATAACCCGCACCGGCGCGGTGGCGGGTACGCCCAGCTACATGGCGCCCGAACAGGCCCGAGGACTGAGGCACACCGACGAACGCGTCGACATCTATGCCACGGGAGTCATGTTGTACGAATCGCTCACCTTGCGACGCCCGTTCGACGGTGAATCGTACAATGAAGTCCTCTACAAGATCCTCACCGAGCCCTTTCCCGCTCCGCGCACCCTGCGCCCGGAGATACCCCCGGACCTCGAAGCGGTCATCTTGCAAGCGATGTCCAGGGATCCGTCCGGTCGCTTTAGTTCCGCGGCCGAGATGCGCGCCGCCCTTTCCCGCTCGGCGGGACTGCCAATCAGC
>JAABTR010000388.1 GCA_011389755.1 Deltaproteobacteria bacterium
CTCGCGACCGAGCGCTCGCACGGAAAAGGGGCTGCGCCTGTGTGACGAGCACCCTTGACCCCGCGCTCCCCAAAGCCCCCATCTTTGTGAACTTTTTCTATTGACTTTCCGTTCTTGCAATCCCAATTTTGACCTAGGGTCAACCGGATTTTTTTTCTGAAGGAGGCCTCACACTTCCAAGGAGAAACAGCATGAAACGTGCTCGTAACGACAACGAAAAACTCTCGCGACGCGAAGACATACTCGGCGCCGCCGCTGCACTTTTCGAAGAAAACAGCTTCAGAAACGTGACGATGGCGGCCCTGGCTGAGAAGGCCAAGATCGCAAAGGGGACTGTTTTTTTATATTTCAAAACGAAAGAATCGGTCTACTTGACGCTCCTCGAGCAGATGCTCGACGCGTGGGCCCAAGAGATGCTCGAAGAGCTGCCCCGTTTGTCAGGTGGTTTTGCGACCACCCAAAGAGCCCTCGCCTTGGTCACCAGCTCCTTTTCGTCTCCGGGCGGGCACACGATGATGCGCCTACTGGGCATTCTCGAGCCGATACTCATGCAAAACGTCCCCCGAGATCGGCTGGCCTCGTTTCGTAGCGCGCTCACCGGGCATGTGGAGCTCGTTGGCAAAGCGCTCGAAAAAACCGAGCCCGCCCTCGAGCCCGGCGCCGGATCCAGGCTGGTCCTCGAGATGCTGGGCGCGGCCATCGGGATCGCGCAGATATCGAAGCTCGTGACCCCCGGTGAGCCGAACGAATCGACGCGCTTCACGGCGCCTCTGCTCAACTTTGACTCGGCCGCGGACGCGCTGCTGCGTGGTTCGTCACGCTTGACTTGGGGCGAGACCGCGAGCTCGAGCTGAGACAAAACCGCCGGCGACGCCGGCCCCCAGAAGAAGGTTATGGCGTGTAGGTCACCTCGAGCGTGTAGGTGCTCGAGGCGGCGTAACCGCGAACGATGACGAGGAAGCTCCCCGGGCCGCTCAGGTCGCACCTCTCCGAACAACCATCCAGGTAGAGACGACAGGTGGAGTTGCTCCAGGTGGGGCTGGCGACATCTTGCCAAACGTAGAGATCTGCGTCTCCGAACCCCGTCATCTCGGCCAAGAGGCCGTCTCTCGAGGTAAACTCATAGTACTCGTACTTGTCTTTTAAGACGGTGCCGGTTTTCGTCTCAGTGACGGCCTCGTCATCATCGGTTTTGGGGGTGAAGCCGATTTCAAGGCCGAAGCTGCTGGAGGTCGCGTAGCCGTTGACCGAGACATAAAAGGTCCCGGGTCCATCCAGCGTGCACGTCTCGCTGCTGCCGTCTTTGTACGGACGACAGTCGTAGGCGGTCGACGTGGGCTCGGCTCCGCGGCGCACATAGAGGTCTGCGTCACCGCTGCCCGACAAGGCGACCGACAGGGTTTTCTCCGCCGCGATAAAGGGACCGTAGTGCTTCCAGCTGCCCTTTGTCACCGTCGCGCTCGTGGAAAACGGCAATTTGCCGCCCGAGACATCGGTGCAAAGGGAGGTGTCGAAGAGGCAGCTCGTCTTGCATCCCAAGGTCCCGCCCTTGTAGCCCAGGTCGGAGCAGGTGACCCCGCCCAGGGTCATGTCGCACTGCTCACCGCCGCGTATCACGCCGTCTCCGCAGCTCGCAAGAGTGCGGGTCGGCACCTGCATGGTGGTGCAGTGCACCGAGCCTCCAGAGGGAATAATCGACCGGGCGTCGACACCCACAACCGTGTAACCGGGCATGGCGCCCCGATATATCTGAAGCGCCGAAGCGTCCGTCCCGCGGCCGTAAGTGGGGACGATCACGTGCTTGTTGACGATGAGTGAGTTCGTGTGGGCATTGTAGACCCTTTGATTCCCCGAATAGTGAAAGGTCATGGGAATGCGGATGATGTTCCACTGCCCCCCGCCCGGCTTGGGGGTATCGGCATAAAACGAGGCCGCGTTGTCGAGTGCGGAGATTTCGTAAACGCGGTCGATGCCCAACAGGTCCCCAGGCCGTCCGTCATGAAATTACCGCCCTCTGTGTAGAGAGAGGTGCTGTAGACGTCCTCATCCCATAAATTGCCCAAATCGACGGGGACCGCGTCGTCGTTGGGACGCGTCGAGTAGTACTTTTGACATGGAGCATCGCCAAGCTCCGCGGGCGTCAAGTGGGTATTCCGATGGGAAAACGCCCCTGACCGACATCCACCATCTTTATCCGGGTTTGTCGCCGCCCCTTGTCTCAGCCGCGTGACAGTCCGTGGTCTTTTAGTCACAGGAAAGTGACATTTTCAAGGTCCTGAACCGGCGGGGATCCGAAGATCGACCCTTAAACCACGGGTGTAAAATTATGGCATACATATTGATCAAAGAAACACAAACGGGCAAAAACGCCGCCCCTATGACGAGGAGAATCAATGAGGAAATTTTCGCTAATAAATGCATTTCTATGCTTCCCTTTGATATTCCTCGTAATCGGATGTGAAGACTTAGGCCACAGCGACGCAGAGGCCCAGATTTTGCTCATCAAAGCCAAAGAAACAGAAAAAGCCTCGAAAGAAACGGTCTGCGATTTTGGTTCCTCCACCATCGTTTCCGGCAGCGCCTACCGCGTCTCCATTCGCAACAAAGATTTAAACGACGACGAAGACTACATCGTCGAGGTCGGCATCGGCGGGTGCTTCCGGTTCCCAGACGGGGAAGTTCAGAAAAAAGGGACGATGGCCGTCGATTTGGAACCGTGGAGGGCGGGGCGAGGTTCCATCTCGGTCTTCGAGCTGAAAACCAAAAAGCATCAAACAGAAAAAAAACTCAAAGCCCACTGCGTCTTTGACGTGGAGGCCGGCGCCACGGAAGGCGTCGCCTATGAGGGCGGGGATAAAGACAAGCTTTTTTGCAACGCCGACTCTCAGTGTGCGCCGGGCCGCGTCTGCAGTGACCACGGGCGATGCATCGCCGTGCCGGCTAGCTGCACCACGGCATTGGATTGGTTTCTCGGTCTCGACGCTGACCTAGAGTGCGGGGAGGTCCACATGAACAATTGGTGCCCTGGATTCAACTACACCGTTAAATACGGTGCGTGCGAGGCTGACGAGTACTGCCACCCCATTAGATTTCGTTGCGAAAGTCACACGTTTTTTTTGTAGTTGAAAAATGCGACCGAGCCGCCTAGCTTCTTCGGACTCTTCCAAGGAAACTTCATAAAAGAGGGCATGTCTTGAAACCACCGACATCCAAAATGAGCGACCCCGCGCAGGCAGCGCAGCGCATCGCCGAGCGGATATCCCAAGAGTCAAAGCTCCCCCGGCTGGAGCCGCCCACCATCGTCGAGGTCTCCTCGTTTCGCGGGACTTATGCGTTCGACGTGGCCGCTGCTTTGGACGAAGATTGCCGCTTGGCGAGACTCGACGAGCGCGAGGATGTGCTGGACGCGGCCATGCTCGAAGCCGAAAAGCGCCGGATCCCGCTGCTGACCTTCCCCTGCCCCGCCCAGGCTCTGGCTCTGAAGAGCGAGTCGGTGGACGCCATGCTCACCTTGGACACCTGGTCGAAAATATCGCTACCGGACATCGATCAGCGCTTCGTCGAGGCGTCCCGGTGCCTGCGCCGGGGGGGGATGCTCTTTGTTCTCAATCAGGAGCGCGCGCCGCGGGGCGCCGAAGATGATTCTGTCCGAGGCCGGCTCGAGCAGAGCTTAAAGAAAGCCGGCTTTGAGATCGCGTCGATGGATATCTCGGACGAGCGCGACCTGTTGACGGCGCGCAAAAAAGCCTGAGCCGCTCACTGATCATCTGCCACGCCGCGATTCGCCTCTTGCCAAGAGGCCAAAGGCCGTGCATACTCCAACCAACTTAAATGGGCTCAGGCCGTTTGCATGAAATAAAATGCTAAAAACGCCGCCGGGCACGCGGTGGTCTCCTCCGGCGATCCTGCCGTTTTCCAAAAAACACAACTATGCCGGAACCGAGCGCGCACGCTTGCCGTTTGGAATTATCGACCTCGACACAGGGTGTCTGAGCGTCATGGAAACCGAAGACTTTGGAAAAGCACACAACCTCTCACCAACCGATCGACTCTTTTGAACACACAGGCATCAGCCAGACGCTGCTGCGGGCCGTGAGCGCCATGGGCTTCGAAAAACCCACGCCCATCCAGGCGGCCTGCATCCCACCCATCATGGAGGGGCGGGACGTCCTCGCCGCAGCGGCCACGGGTCAAGGCAAGACCGCGGGCTTTTTACTGCCCATCCTCCACCAACTCGAGAAACGGCCGCGCGGGACCACCCGGGCGCTGGTTCTCGCCCCGACCCGCGAGATCGCGGCGCAGACCGCGGAGCACATGGCTGAGCTGGTTCGATATACGGACATACGCGGCGCCGCTGTCTTCGGCGGCGTGGGCATGCGGCCCCAGGTTCAGGCCTTTGAGCGCGGGGTGGACGTGATCGTGGCCACGCCGGGCCGCCTCCTCGACCACTTTCAGTACGACTACGCCAAGGTCGACGAGCTCGAGATGCTGGTAATCGACGAAGCGGATCGCATGCTCGACATGGGCTTTCTGCCCGACGTAAAGCGGGTGCTCGAAAAGCTCCCGCGTCAGCGTCAGACGATGCTCTTCTCCGCCACCATGCCCAAGGCGATCGTGGATCTCTCCAGGAACATCCTGCGCAGCGCCGTGCATATCGGGTCCGAGCGCAAAGCCGCGCCGGCGACCGGGATCACGCATCGGGTCTATCCCGTCGCAGACGCCCTCAAGCCCGATCTGCTCGCTGAGATCGTAAAAAACGGCGCGTTCGACAGCGTGCTGGCGTTTACCCGCACCAAGCACCGGGCGAACCGGTTGGCCAAAAAACTCGAAGAGCGAGGCATCCGCTGCGCCCTCATCCACGGCGGCAAGAGCCAGACCCGCCGCACCGAGGCGATGAGCGGATTCAAGACCGGACGCTTCAACGTGATGGTGGCCACCGATATCGCGGCCCGAGGGATCGACGTGGAGGGGCTCGCCCTCGTGGTGAACGTGGATATCCCCAACATGGCCGAGGACTATATCCACCGGGTCGGGCGCACCGCCCGGGCCGACGCCACCGGGGTGGCGATCACGCTGCTCGCACCGGCAGAGACACAGGATTTCGGTCGCATCGAGCGACAGCTGGGCAAAAAAATCTCACGGGAGAGGGTCACGGGCTTCGACTACGACCAAAAAGCCGACGAACCCTTCGAGATCCCCATCGGCGTGCGCATCGCCGAGATTAGAAAGAGGAAAGCCGAGGAGCGGGCCCGATCAAAAGCCAAAGCCGAGCGCAAGGTCGCCGCTGGAGTCGAGCAGGTGAGATCCAAAAAACGGCCGGCAGGAGAAAAGCACCAGCCGTCCGGCAATGATCCGGCGCGGGCACAAGGGGCGAGAGCCCAGCAGGGCCCACCGAATGGTTCGCAGTCTTTCGGGGCAAAGCGCCGCAGACGCCGGGGCGGAGCTGCCCTCGGAGCGGCCGCGGCGCAGCGCTCACCCTCGGGGTCACGATAACCCGGGCAATGGAGGCTCGAATTGCCCTCGATGTTCGCCTCGTCGAGCGCGATCCGGTATGGGATCGCCGTCGACCGCGTCGAGGACGAGCAGGGCCGCCCGAAGTTGACCATCCTCATGCTCCTGGTGGTCCGATAGAGCCAGCCGAGAACTAGCGGCGCACCTTGCGGCGCTTGCGGGCTTTTCTGAAAATGCTCTCTTGTGGGCCCTTGTCCGGCGTGGATTTTGAGGGGCCTTTGGGTGCCCGGGAGCTAAACGGCCCCTCCTCGTCGAGCAGGTCACCCCATGAGTATTCCAAGAGGGGCGGGAGGCGATCCCGGATGCGTCTCCAGACCCGAAAGTAAGCCACGTAGCCCCGAAAAGAGGCCAGACCGACCGCCAGCGCGCCCAGCAGCATCGCCACGCGGTGAAGCACCCCCGAAAAGCCCAGGTTCGACCAGATGATAAAGGCGCCGATCACCGCGACCGCGATCACATCGAGCGCGGTCGCGGCGAAAATGTTCTTCGGGGCGATCCCGTGTCCTGACCGATGTTCCCCCTCCACGCGCTTGTGAGCGCGCACCGCCATGAACGCAAGCGCCGCGAAGATCGAGACGGCGACGACATCGAAGAGCCCCCAAGGTGTGATGATCTTCGCCGCGGCGAAGACAGCGGTCGTGAGCATGAGAAGCGCTCGAGACAAGATCCTCTCGCGTTCGAGCCAGCTCAGCGATCGCTCGACGTCATTCACTTTGCCTCCATCGGCGACAGGCCCGTCACTTCGTAGCTCAAGGCCGGCGTGGGTATCTTGTCGCGCAAAAAGGCCTCGCGCAGAGCCTCTCGAACCTGGGCGACCTGCGACGTTCGTGCTCGTTTTCCTTCGAGGACATATCTGCGCTCCAGCTCCTCGGCCGCCTGCCGGTCTCCGCTGAGCTGGATGCTCACGACCTTCTTGACCAGCTCCTCGACCGCCTCTGGCATCGCCTCAAAGCTCACGTCGAGCTTCTCGGCCTCGCCATCCCAAGCGATGGCCCCTCGCTCGAGCAACCATCCCAGCTCAACGGCGCTCATGCGGGCTGAGGTGGTCTTCGCGGGATGCATCAAGAGTCCCAGGGCGTGCAGCACGGCGCAGGCGGTTCTCTTTTTGAGCTCGTCATCGCTCAGCCATCCCTGCTTCAGCCCCAGCGCGGCGAGCCAGAGCGCGACGGCGTCGGCCTTGAGCTCCTCCACGACGGCTTCGTGCCTGCCGAGCGCCAGCTTCACCGTGGTCGATCTGCCCTTTTTGTCGAGTATCTTCGTGTCCGCGTTCGCACCAAAGCCGTGGGCCAGCTCGTGGTAGAGCGTGTTCTTCATTTTGGTCTCGCCGTCGACAAGCCCTACGAGCTGCGGGACAAAGCTCATCTCGGCTCGGATCGCCGTGAGCGGGTCGAAGGCCCGCGAGTGGTTGGCCATAATGACTTTTTTGGACATCCCCTCCTGAGCGGACGGCCCCCGATTGGGCAGGTGGTACGCCAAAATAGCGCCCTTTGGCGGGCGCGCCTGCCCGGCGGCGTACCAAACGTCGATGACGCGGATCTCGACATTCTTTCGCTGACCGCTCGCCTTGCGGATCTCCGTCCCCAATAGCTCTGCGAGCCCTGCCTCCATTGCCGGCAGATGCTCTTCAAGCCGGCTCATCTGCGCTGTCAGCGCGGGCTCTATGCGGCCGATAATCATCTCGAAGAGCGCTTTGGTCTGTCTGGGACTCGAGTACGTCTCGTAAGGTCCGACGGTGACCTCCCAATCACCCTTCGAAGCGATCCAATCGTAATCCGACTGGTCAAAAGGGAAGGCGCTCGAAGACACAAAAGCCTCCGCTCTCGACAGCAGAAATTTGGCCAAAGAGGGATCTGCGGCGAGCTTGGACGCCGCCGCAAGCTCGTCGGCTATGACGCGCATCCTCGTTGAGAAACGCTCGAACCGGCCGTACGGGATCGCGGTGTAGCCGCGTCCCTCGCGGCGGTGAACGACAGTGAAGGGGCTGAGCAGCTCCCGCGCGTTTATTTGGCGCTCGAGGTTGCCGAACTCCTCATCGGTCAAGTCAGCCGGCCACAGATCGACAAACAAATTTTTTGGCGGAAGATCCTCGAGCAGAGCGCACGCGGTTTCGAGACACCACGGCGAGCGGTAGCGGGCAAACAGCTTTTGCCTTATAGGGTCGCGCCTCTCGAGCAGCTCTTGGCGCCACTCGATGCTGCGCGGGTGGAGCTGCAGCATGTACAGCTCCTCGGTCAAACGGGCCGCCTCGATGAGGTGCCCGAGCATCTTTCTTTCTTTTTCGACAAGACCCCTCGCGTCGTGGGATATCAGCACCTCCCGGAGGGAATCATCCTCTTTTTGGAGGAGTTTTTCGTTTTGGTCGCTCTGACTGGGAGCGGTCTTATCACCTGTGTCAGCGCCGGGATTCTTCTGGGGGTCATCTGGCGCAGCGGCGGCTTTCGCTCCCTGGTCGACCTGCGCGGCGGAGCGGGCGGCGGGGACCGTTTCTTTCAAAGAATCATCTTTAGACGATGGAGAACGGTTGCCACAGGAGACCGAAAACACGCTCGAAGCAAAAACAACAGCAGCGATTCGTCTTATCGTTTTGTCCATTTGGCCTCGTCGTGCGCTTTTTTAAGGGGCTACGAGCTCATCGAAAGGATCGCTAAGGGCGTTTTGGCCGTTCCACGAAATTGCCATCACGGCACTCGAGGCGGATCTGGGTGGGTTCAAAAGAGGACTCTCCCTCTTTGCAAGCCGCATCGCTGCTGAGGTAGCTGATCGCCAAAAATCCATCCCCGTACTCGATAGGGCTCACACTGGATCCTGTTTTTTCCCAAATTTTGCGCGCCTTTTTTTCAGGCTGGTCAAACGAATAGATGGCCAGAGATTCTGATCCCGCTTCGGGGCACGCGCCGCCGTCTCCGGCAAACATGTGGATCACCAAGGCATCAAGGCCAAAAGCGCCGCAAAGCGGATAGGTTCCGTCGAGGCTCCACTCCTTCGAGGATTGAGCGTCGCTCCACCATTCGTCCAAGAGGGTTGCTGTGACCTGCTCGCCGTCTTTGTCGAAGATTATCAGACGGGCGGTGTGCTTGTGCTCCTCCATATCCGTCTGTGTCATTTCCGCATCATCTTCGCGCGGGTCATCCTCGTGCATTCCGTAATCGATCACCTCCAGGCACGCTTGCTCGTCGACGTCCGAGCTCGTAAACGACCCGGGGAAACAGGCGTCACAAGAATCCAAAACGGCACTCTCGACCTGCTCGATGGGAGCGGCCAGCGCCGCGGGGCTCGGAGTCTCTTCATCGGGCCGCTGCGGAGCCGGCTGAGGGGGGTCCAGCTCCGGTTTGTGCGACGCACACCCAAAAAGAAACAACGCCGCCC
>JAABTR010000389.1 GCA_011389755.1 Deltaproteobacteria bacterium
GGTTTTGGGCCCCGGGGACCACGTCGCCGCTTTCGGGCACGATCTGGAGCAGCACGGGGGTCTCCACCACCGGGCGGCTGAGCTCGATGCTGCGCTTTTGTCCGGCCGGGTCGGTGACCTCCACGGTGAGCATGACGAAGGCGTTTCCTTGGTCGAGCTCGGTGCCGACGAAGTGGGCGGGCAAGGGCAGCTCGAAGTCGAAGTTCCCGTTTTCGTCGGTCTGCCCGGAGACCTCGGTAAAGGCGGACAGCTCCACGTCGTACTTCCACGCTGTGACGAGCACTTCGGCGCCAGAGACGGCCTTGCCGAAGAAGTACATGGCGGACACGGAGCCGCGTAAGATCTCGCCGGGTTTGTAAAAGGCTTTGTCCGTTGCCACGTCCAGGTCGTACTTCGGCAGGGTGTAGCGGTCGACCTTCACGGTTTTTTCCGAGACCGTGTCGGCCACCTGGACCTTTACGGTGTAGTCGCCGAGGATCACCTCCGAGGCGAGGCGAAACTGCGCCGAGGCGATGCCGAAGTCGTCGCAGGTCCCCACCTCTTTGAAGACTTTGTTCCCCTTGGCGTCCAGGACCTCGATGGTCACGTCGGTCCCGGCTTCGGGGACCAAGTCCGGGCGCCGCAGGGCCAGGGAGCGAATGTGGATTGTCTGCCCGGGCTGGTAGATCGGTTTGTCGGTGGTGACGAGCAGGCTCTGGGGGCGGGTGATGCTCACGGACGCCGAGAGCGTCTGCCTGGCGCCGTCGTCATCCACCTCCACCTCCAGGCGGCCCGTCTCCGGCAGGTCGTCGCCCAGGGGGAGCTCGGCGTTGTAAGTCCCTTCGGCGCCGGTTTGTCCGGAATCCATCAGCTCGCGTTTTTCTGCGCCGTCTTCGTCGTAAACCAGGTAGAGCGCGACCTGGACGCTGCTTTGCGGCTCCATGGTCACCGGGTCTTGGGCGTAGATCCGCATCCCGTTGGTGGTGCCTGCGATGAGCTCGTCCGGCCCCCGCATGATGACCTGGGTCTTCGGGGCGGCTTGAAACAAAGAGTAACGACCCTCGGTGACGCCCGAGGCGCAGGTCAGCTCGTAATCGAGGACGTAGTCGGCCAGCTCAACGGTCTGATCGCCGACGGAAGCCGCCATGTCGGCCCAGACTTCGACGCTCTTGTCGGAAGCTTTGATCGATTCCTCGTAAGAAGCCACCTGGGCGCCTTCGAGACTGCGTATCGTCAGTCGCAACGAGGCGTCTTCCGAAGAGCCCTTTGGTTCGAGCACGAGCCCGATCCGCAGACCGCTCTGCCTGGACAGGGCCCGGATTTCGCGCTCGTCGATCGCGAAACAACCGTTTCGTCGCTCCGGCGGATCGCAGTCGCCCAGCTCACCGGGAGTCGTGTCGTCGTCGGTGGAAGGGGTCGTGCTCTGGCTGTTCGTGCCATCATCTGAAGATGCATCTGGGTCGAGCCGAGAGGATTCGTGGCAGGCCGTGGACATAAGCGCCAGGCTCAAAAGGGCAATCAGCGATCTGTGCTGGGTTTTCATTTTTGGCCTCTCCTTTGAAAGCAAATAATCCGCGAGTCCGGATTGTTTGAGTATTTCTCGAATTATGCAATCAAAGTGCAATTCGAATGCCAATGCAAGCCCAGGCGGATGTCGCGATGAAAAAATAAAAAAACCGGAAGGTTACGGTGATTCTGAGCCAAAGCGATGTGTGCCGTTTTGTGCCGCTTGGGGCCTGGTTCGCAAAATGCTGTCGCCGGGGCGCTTCGGCGATCTTGGCGGGACATGGCCGGTCGGCTTGTGATATGAATGGGCCAGCTCGTTTGAAGGAGGACGTCGATGAAATCTTTGGTCAAGAGCAAGCCGGAACGCGGCATTTGGATGGAGGACGTGCCCGAACCCAAGATCGGGCCGAACGATCTCCTCATCAAGATCAAGAAGACCGCCATCTGCGGCACGGACATTCACATCTACAACTGGGACGAGTGGTCCCAGCGCACCATCCCGGTGCCGATGACCGTGGGACACGAGTTCATCGGCGAGGTGGTCGGGATGGGCGACGGGGTCCAAGGCTTCGAGCTCGGCGAGCGCGTCTCTGGTGAGGGGCACATCGTGTGCAACCAGTGCCGCAACTGCCTGGCCGGCAAGCGCCACCTGTGCCGCAACACCATCGGCGTGGGGGTCAATCGGCCTGGGTGTTTTGCCGAGTACCTGGCCATCCCGGCCTCGAACGCCTTCAAGCTCCCGCCGCAGATCAGCGATGATGTGGCGTCCATCCTCGATCCTCTGGGCAACGCGGTGCACACGGCGCTCTCGTTCGACCTGGTGGGTGAGGACGTGCTTATCACCGGCGCCGGCCCCATCGGCTGCATGGCGGCCGCCATCTGCAGACACGTCGGCGCTCGCTACGTGGTGGTCACCGACATCAACGATTATCGGCTCGAGCTGGCAAAAAAGCTGGGGGCGACGCGGATCGTCAACGTCACCCGAGAAGATCCCAAGGACGTCATCTCGGAGCTCGGCATGTCTGAGGCGTTCGATGTGGGGCTGGAGATGTCGGGCAGCGCGCAGGCCTTTCGGCAGATGCTCTCCCTCATGAACAACGGCGGCCGGGTCTCCTTGCTGGGGATTCCGCCGAACGACACGGCCATCGACTGGGATCAGGTCATCTTCAAGGGGCTCGTGCTCAAGGGGATCTACGGGCGCGAGATGTTCGAGACCTGGTACAAGATGAAGACCATGCTCCAAAGCGGGTTGAATGTGGAACCGATCATCACCCACCACTACAAGGCCCTCGACTACAAAGAGGCCTTTGAGATCATGAGATCCGGCAAGTCCGGCAAGGTCATCCTCGACTGGGCCTGAGCTCTGTCAGTTGTACATAGAAGGGTGAAGGTTTGTGATTTCCATATTTAGAATCGCACCCTGTAGGGGTGCACCATCGTGCCCGGTTGGTGGGTCGCCCCTACAGGGCTATGAATCTCCTATGTCATAGTAACCCAGGGCGCCGGCGGCCATTGCCGCCTCTGCCCTGGGCTGAATATGGGCAACCCCGTTGGGGTTAGCGAGAAGCAGCAAGCTGTTTTGGCCACCAAGGACGTTTTTGTGAAAAGATTTGACTAAGAGACAGTTTGAAAAAGGGGGAAAGGGGGATTTAAAAAAAAATCACAGAGAGTCGGCGAGCAGATCCAAAAACACCTTGGACTGCTCGACCTTGCGCGTCATCTCGCCGCGGATGTTGGGCATGTCTTTTTTGAGCAGCCCCAGCCGCTCGAGGAGCTGCTCGTCCAGATCCGGCACCACCGGATCGCCGCCGTCGCCTATCTCGAACCTGCGGCAAAGGGCGTTGGCGAGAACCACGACATCGAGGAGCGATTGCTCATCGGCTGCCACGGTCACGCGCCGGGCGTCGTGGCTCTTGTGGTGAGAGGCCATGACCGACTGGAGCCCGTGGGGAAACCGCCACTGCTTCGCCAAGACACTGCCCACCTTATCGTGGGAAGGCAGCCCCACCTCTTTTTCGATCACCACGAGCTTGCGCCCCTCTTTTCGGGCCTGCTCCACCGCCTTGACGAACCTCTTCTTCGCCACCTTGGCAAGCGCCAGCTTGCCCAAATCGTGCAGCAAGCCGGCCGAGAAGAGCTCCTCGGGGGCTTTGTGGCCGATGCGGCGACCTATCATCTCCGCTGCGACGGCCACCCCCAGCGAATGCTTCCAAAAGTCGCGGATATCGATCCCCCCGGCGCCGCCCAGCCGCGAAAACTCGAGCACCGAGACGCCGATGAGGAGCTGAAATATGGTGTTGTAGCCCAAAAAGGCGATGGCCC
>JAABTR010000390.1 GCA_011389755.1 Deltaproteobacteria bacterium
CCCAGCCGCGAAAACTCGAGCACCGAGACGCCGATGAGGAGCTGAAATATGGTGTTGTAGCCCAAAAAGGCGATGGCCCGCTCCACGGTGGTGACGCCCCCGGGGATCGCGTAGTAGGCCGAGTTGACGAGCTTGAGCACCTTGGAGCTCAGCGCCTGATCCGCCTTCATCACCTCGGTGATCTGTTTTGGGGTCGAGCTCGGATCGTCGAGCAGGGCCGCAACCTCGAGGGCCACGGTGGGCAACGTGGGCAGATCCCCCAGGGCGACGAGCGCGTCCATGACGGGATCGATTCGTTTCTTTACCATCGCCCCGCCTGTCTGTCGGAACCGGTCGCCGGAGACCTTCGATGTCTGCTCATCTCATCTTCGTTCGTCTGCGCTCGTCTCGTCAGCGTCTTTTTTTAACGCTCTTTACACGTTAACAAAAAACGCGCCGTTTGTCGTTTCACATATCGGAGTCACTCCCGCTATCCGAAGATGTGCCGCTTTGGGTTCCTGTCGAGGTGTCTGTGCCTTCGCTTGTGAGCGACTCCGTGTCTGTCAAAGTCTCGCTCTGCGTATCCGTCGCCGTGTCGGTGGCGGTGTCTGTGTCTGTCGCGGTGCCAGTATCCGTAAACGTATCGGTGTCTGTCTCCGTGTCGGTATCCGTAAACGTGTCGGTTTCGGTCGTCGTGTCGGTCGCCGTGTCGGTGGTCGTGTCGGTCGTCGTGTCGGTCGTCGTGTCCGTGCCGGGCTCCCACACCGAGCCGGTGTCCCAGTAAGTGCCCGTCGCGGTGTCGGTGCTCGTGCCCGAGTCCGCGTCGGGACGGTCGACGACACACTCGCCGGCCACGCAGATTTTGTTCGCCGGACAGTCGCTGTGCCTTATGCAGGCGTCGCTACACGCGCTGGACACGGCGCAGGCCCACAGCAGGCCGGCGGAGACAGTTGCGCGCACAAAAATTTTCAAAACGTCACCCTCCCTCCAAAGTTCGCGTCGATCTGGGTGAGCGTGCTTTTATTGGGCAGATCGCTTCCAAAGATGAACAAATCCAAAACCACCTCTCCAAAGATACCGAATCTCTTGGTCACCCTCCACAAGAGCCCCCCGCCGGCCTCCACGCCGAACAAGGTGAACGGCGCCACCACGATCGGCGCTCCGAGGATGCCGTAGACCGTAACGATCCTGGGGGCGTTGCTCAGCCTCACCTGGGGCACGATCCCCGCCGAGACCCGCCCTTGGAACTCGGCCTGAAAACCGACCACATACTCGAGGCCCGGCTGCTCATCGTTTGCATAGATGATATCGACGTCTACATAGATAGGGCTCTGCTTCATCGCTGTCTCGCCCGCCCCGGCCCCAAAGGACAGCCCGGTCCCGACGCTCGCGGCGCCTTCCCAGATCGGCCTCTGCGCGAAAGACTCCCCGCACCAAAGCAGCGCTGAGACGAAAAAGGCGAAGGAGAACATCTTTGCGAATTGAGCGTTCATGAATCGGTTCACCGTGCAACGACCGTACCAGCGGCCGGCTCCTAGAGAGTCATCACAAAAGGTGGCGCCAGTCAAAAAACGGCCCCCTTCGAGACGGCGCCCCCCTGTCGGTTCCTTGACGCAGCAATGCCTGCTTTGGGTCGAATTTTTGACGTCCCGCCCGGACATCGGCTAACCAAAAAAACAAATGACAAACACGCGAGACCAAAAGCTAAGGGTCGCTGTGCTGGGCACCGGGAGCATGGGATACCACCACGTCCGGGTGCTCAGCGGCGCCCCCGAGCTGTTCGACCTCGTGGGGGTTTACGACCCCGATCACGCGCGGGCCCGGCAGGTCGCGCAGGAATTCGGCACAACGGCGTGGGCGTCCGACCGCGCCCTTTGCGAAGCGGTGGACGCCGCGATCATCGCAGCCCCCACCGTGATCCACGCCCAAATCGCCGTGGAAGCCATGGAGGCCGGCGCCGACGTCTTCGTGGAGAAACCGCTGGCCGCCTCCGGGGCCCAGGCCGAGCACGTGGTCTGTGAAGCGCACAGGCTCGGCCGCGCGGTCTTCGTCGGTCACACCGAGCGCTTCAACCCGGTGGTGCAGTGGCTGCGCCGGCGGGTGGCCCACGAGAAGGTGCTGTCCATTCACGTGGAGCGCATCGGCCCCAAGCCGCCGCGAATCAAGGACGTGGGCGTGATCACCGACATCGCCGTGCACGACCTCGACCTCATCCAGCACCTGAGCGACTCGACCATCGACCGCATCTCCTGCGTGGCGAGGGCCACCGACGACGGCGTCCACGAAGACGTCGCTCAGATCGTCGTCGGCACCCAGAGCGACGTCGTGGGCTCGATAAACACCAACTGGCTCACCCCGTTCAAATCCCGGCGCATCCTCATCGCCACCCAGAACCATTTCTACACAGCCGACCTGATGCGGTTTTCAGGCTCCATCTACTCGTGCGCGACCCCGGACAACCTGAACCAGTACAACGTGGAGGAGGCGCCCATCCAGTGGCGAGAGCCGCTCAAGGCCCAGCGCGAAGCGCTCTACCACGCCTTCGTTCACAAAACCCCCCAGCACCTGGTCGATGGCCAGACCGCGGCGCAGATAATGGGCCTGGTAGACAGGTGCCTGGCCAGCGGCGCCGAGGCGAAGCCATGACCGCGCAACCGCCCCTAGGCACCCCGTCGGTCCCGGCCACGAGGGCGACCGTAAAAAGCCTCATCGACAACGGCCTCTTGCAACTCGGCAAAAACCCCGGCGTCGATCCCGGCGCGCGGCTCGATTTCTCCACCAGCCTCGAGCCCATCGTCCTGGGCGACAACGTAACCATCGGCCCCGGCGCCATCATCTGCGGCGGGTGCCTCGTGGGCGACGAGACGCGCGTCGAGGCTCACGCGCTGCTGCGGGATCGCTGCCGCATCGCAGCGCGCTGCCTCATCGAGACCGGCTGCAGCATCGGCCCGGACGTCGAGATGGGAGACGACAACACCCTCTACGCGCAGACCTTTGTGCGAGGCCCCCTGACCCTGGGCTCGAACAACGAGCTCGGCCCCTTCGCGGCCCTGGGCCGGGACCCCCAGCACCGGGGCAAGGGCCCAGGCGCGGGGACCATCGTCGTCGGAAACGGCAATGTCATCCGGGAGTACGTCACCGTGCACCAGCCCACCGAGGAGCTGACCCTCATCGGCGACAACTGCTACATCATGGCGCAGAGCCACCTCAACCACGACACCATCATCGAAGACGACGCGACCGTCTCGAGCGGGTGCCAGCTCGGCGGGCACGTGCGCCTGATGCGGGGCGCCAACCTGGGCCTTTCCTGCTCGGTTCACCAGTTCACGGTCATCGGCGCCGGCGCCATGGTGGGGATGGGCTCGGTGGTGATCAAGGACGTCCCGCCCCACACAATGGCGGTGGACGGCGCCGCCCGAAAAGTAAACCGCGTCGGCCTCGAGCGCGCGGGCAAGACCGCCGAGGAGATCGCCGAGGTCCTGCGCTATTACGAGAGCATCTACCGTCCGGGCGATGACGCCTTCGAAGCCGGCGTCGCCCAGATCGCCAAGCCATGGCTCGCCGAGGATGTCGCCCGCTTCTTCGGATGCAGCCGCAGGCCCAAGATGCCTTTTAAGCCAGCCTCGCGTCGGTGATGGCTCGCGCTGGGTCGAGCTGTTACTATGACGTTCTTATCGCCAAAAAAACGGACCACGAACGAGAAGGAGGCCCCATGCAGGCGCGAGTGGAGAAGACAAACATTGAGGGTGCTGTCGTCGTACGCCCGGATATCTTCAAGGACGACAGAGGATTCTTCACGGAGGTCTTTCGAGCGGACCAATACGCTGAGCTGGGGCTTCCTGCGCAGTTTGTCCAGTTCAACCACTCGGGCTCGACCCGGGGCACCGTGCGCGGATTGCATTTTCAGTGGGATCCGCCCATGGGCAAGCTCATGCGCGTGGTCCGCGGAACCGCCTACTTGGTGGCAGTCGACGTGCGCAAGGGCTCACCGACCCTGGGAAGACACGTCGCCAGAGAGTGCTCGGCCGAAGAAAACGTGCTCATCTGGGCGCCGGCGAGCTTCGCGCGAGGCTTCGCTGTGCTGTCGGATTATGCCGAAATCCAATACTTCACCACGGGCGTCTATAATAGCGCCGGCGAGTCGGGAATACTGTGGAACGATCCCGCCTTGGGTATCGAGTGGCCTGTTGAAGAGCCTATCTTGTCTGAAAAGGACAAAAAGGCGCAGACACTCGAGCAGTGGCTGGTGCGCCCCGAATCCGACAACTTCACCTACTAAACGAGGTTCAAACCATGAAAGTACTCGTCATTGGCGCCGCCGGGCAGCTCGGCACAGACGTGGTTGCAGCCCTGGACGGACACGATATCGACGCCCCTTCCCACAACCGACTCGACGTCACCGGCGAAAACAGCGTCTTCTCATATATCGAGCAGGCGCAGCCCGACGCCGTCATCAACACGAGCGCCTACCACAACGTCCCCTTGTGCGAAGAGCACCCCGAAGAGGCATTCAAAGTCAACGCCGTCGGCGCCAGAAACCTCGCCCGTGCGTGCCGAGCTCAAAACGCGAAGCTCGTTCACGTGAGCACCGACTACGTCTTCGATGGAAAAAAGGGCGCGCCTTACACCGAGGATGACGAAGCTCGCCCGCTCATGGTGTACGGCGCCTCCAAGCTCGCCGGAGAGCACCTGGCCCTCGCCGAGTGGGAACAGGGCACCTACATCGCCCGAACAACCGGGCTCTTCGGAAAAAACCCATGCCGCGCCAAACCGGGCGGCAGGAACTTCGTGGAGACCATGCTCCACCTGGCCGCGACCCGAGATGAGGTCAAGGTCGTCGACGACCAGCGCTCCTGCCCCACCTACACCCCGGATCTCGCAAGGCAGCTCGCAGCGCTCATCGAAGGAGACCTCGAGCCGGGCATCTACCACTGCGTCACCCCCGAAGGCGGCTCGTGGTACGACTTCGCCCGTCTCATCTTCGAGAC
>JAABTR010000391.1 GCA_011389755.1 Deltaproteobacteria bacterium
TTTTACATCTTCGATTCGCTCGGGGTGGGTCTCGCGCAGCTTTATGGCAAAAATGTTGCCGCGCAGGTGCCCCGTCTTCAGCTTGTTGCGATGCCGCGAGACATCGAGGACTTCCATGCGGGGCAGCTCGAGCTTTAAAACGCGATCCGGGTCGACGTGCTCGACGCTGAAGGTCTGCACCGTGACCCCCCGCGCGTCCTTCATCCCGGCCGCGCCGATATCCCGCGAAGCCACACCGAGCG
Source organism: Deltaproteobacteria bacterium (assembly GCA_011389755.1). Taxonomy (GTDB): domain Bacteria; phylum Myxococcota_A; class Polyangia; order JAAYKL01; family JAAYKL01; genus JAABTR01. The sequence continues at coordinate 243 of JAABTR010000391.1, forward strand.
CTCGAGCGATGTCCCGGATGGCGCGGGCCGTGGACAGCCCTTTTTTTCGGACGCGAAAATAGACGTGATCCCCCTGCCCGCAAGGAAGATACGCAGGGATCTCCTCCACCTGAAAATCCTCGTAGCGGCCCTTTATGGTCGCCGCCAGCGGCTCGATGTCGGATGTGAGGTATGGCAGAGCTTGCATCGAATCTCCTTGGTATCGCAAAGTCGGGGCATACTGACACGTCGCCACCCGGGTTGAAAGCCCAACTTTTATGTGTCACGCGATGTTGATGAAAACGTGCGCCATCTGTCGTAAGATTCTGCCGAAGCGGCCGGCGCGAAGACTTCGCCGCGGCAAACGCGAAAAAAGACAATGACAGACAAAACACAGCTCTCCCCGAAAAACAAAAGGTCTTCCAAGGCACCGAGGCCACGTCGGTTCACCTGGATCTTTCTCGCCTGCGCGGGAATTTCCTTGGGGAGCTTGTTCTTGTTGGGCGATCTCGTGACCTTGGAGGACATCAAGCGCATCGGAGCCGAGGCGGCGGCCGTCAAGGAGACCGCCCCGCTTGTGCTGATCGCCGGCATGCTGGTCGCCCATTTCTTGAGCGGGCTGACAGCGCTGCCCACCAAGGGCGTGTTCACCTTGCTCGGCGGAGCGCTCCTCGGACCATACATCGGCGCCGCGACAACCCTTTTGGGCATCGGCCTGGGTACGACCATCTTGTTCTTCATCTCCAGGCGCTATTTGCGCGCCTGGGTCCAAAGCAGCCTCCAAAACAGGTTCAGCTGGGTCGAACAGCGGCTCGCGCGACGTCCGATAAGGGCCCTCATCGGCCTGCGCCTGATGATCACTCTGCCTTATGGCCCAATAACCTTGGCCACCGCGCTGACCCGGGTCCGGTACCGCGACTTCGCGATTGGGACGATCATCGGGGATCTGCCCATCGTCGCGCTGTATTCTTTCGCCGGGCAGAGATTGTACAGCCTCGCGACGGTCTCCGAGGCGATATCTCCCACGACCGTGGTGATCCTCGTGTGCGCCGGGGCGGCCTTTTTGGTGGGGACGTTCTACGGTGGCCGCCCCGCTGTCGCCCCCGCGGGGATCGAGCCCGCCACCAAACCGTCCTTGCCCAGGAGAAGAGAAGATGCGTTTTAAAAAAGTCGCCGTGCTCATGGGGGGGGTGTCCGCAGAGCGAGACGTCTCCCTCGCCAGCGGCGAAGCCGTGGCCGGGGGGCTCGAGCGCTCGGGCTACGCCGTCACCCGCATAGACGCCGGCGATCGCGTGGACGAAGCCCTGCGCGAGGCCCGCGTCGAGGCGGCGTACATCGCCCTTCACGGCCGACTCGGGGAAGACGGGACCATCCAGGGGCTGCTCGAGATGATGCGCATTCCCTACACCGGCTCGTCGGTGCTCGCCTCCGCCGTGGCCATGGACAAGGAGCTCACCCGCAACATCCTGGCCTCGCGAGGCGTCCCCATCCCCAAGGGATTCCTCGTCGACCCCGAGACCCCAGGCGTCCTGCCGGAGGGCTGGCAGGTGCCGGTGGTCGTCAAACCCGCCGACGAAGGCTCCTCGTTCGGCGTCACCATCGTGCGCGAACGCGCCGGCTATGCCGCGGCGGTGGCGAACGCGCTCGGGCACTCTCGGAGGGTTCTCGTCGAAGAGTTCGTCCGGGGAACCGAGATCACCGCGGCCGTGCTCGACGGCCGGGTCCTGGGCACCTTGGAGATCGAAGCTCACAGCGACTTCTACGACTTCTCGGCCAAGTACGACGATGGGGGCTCGACCCACCACATCCCGGCGCGCATCAACGCGAAGCAAGACGAACAGGCGCGGCGTTTCGCACGGACCGCCTTCGAAGCGCTCCTGTGCAGCGGCGCGGCGCGGGTCGACTTCATCGTCTCGCCCGGGGGTCCGCCCGTCGCGCTGGAGCTCAACACCATCCCGGGGATGACCCGCACCAGCTTGCTGCCCGAGATCGCAGCGCACGCCGGCATCGCCTTCGATCAGCTCGTAAGCACCATCATGGAGGGGGCGCGGCTTCACGTGCCCACGGGCAGAAAAGACAAAATTTCCGGCCGCGAAGGCTAAGGCACCTCGGCGATCTCTTTCATGACGACAACCCCCACGGTGGGCACGAGGCGCACCTCGATATTTCCGGTGTCTGCTTCGCACGCCGCCCGCTCGGCGATGCGGTCGCCTCTGTACCTGCAGCCGCGGTCCTCGAGAAGCTGGAGCATGGCCACCTGCAGCCCGAACCCGTCGTTCGACTCGAGCAGCGCCATAAACTGGTAGCTCACCTCGATGTCGTCGCCCATCATGGCTGCCAGCATCTCATCTCCTGTGTCCAGCTCCCTTTTTTGTTTCGCCTCGAGCTTGACGGCCACCTGGATGTGCCGCAGCTCGTGGTTGAAACAGACGTAACCCTCGTCGTCCTCGACCGGCAGCATCAAGCCGCCCCACTGCTCGACGCAGGCTCGCTTGGCGTCATCGACATCCGTCTTCCGAGTTAAAAAGCCGGCGATCTTTTCCAGCGAGCGGATCGACTGGGGGAAGCTCTCATCGTTTTCCATATCCCAACGCGAGACGTTCCTTTTAGCTTCCCCACGCCTCGACAGGTGCCACAAGCTGTAGGTCAAAAGAGCCTGCCTGGCGCCTGGTTTTTCCCTCGCCGCCAGGGCCACCGCGGGCGCCGCCGACGAATCGGCGGCCGCCAGCAACATGGCCATGGCCCGACTCATCTGCTTGTCTCCCATGCGGTAGCGCATCAGGAGCTGATCCACCACGTCTCCCTCCGCGCCCTTGAGGCAAGCTCCTGAGACGGCGACGACTTCTTCGTTTTCGTCATCCAAGGTCTGGATGCACCGATCCCAAGCCCGGGTCGCGTCGATCTTCGAGATGGCTCGCAGCGCCACAACTTTAACGCCCGGATCGACATCCCTGGTCCCACGAAGAGCCAGGTCATAGTAAGGCCTCGCGTGTTCTTCGAGAAAACCCAGGCCCCGCATGGAGGCCATCCTCACCGCCACCGACCTGTGGCCGGCTCCGGCGACGGCCAAGGGCAGCACCTCGTTCTCCAGGCCCGCCTCCGAGCCGATGAAGCAGGAGACGTCTATCGCGATGGCGCGCATGAGAGGATCATCCCCGGTCGCCAAGGTCTCTAAGTCATCGAGCAGAGGAGCCGCCTCGGCGCCCATGCGGCGCGCGGACTCGAGCGCGGCTATCCGCACGGCCTCCTCCCGATCCTTCAAGAGCTTGCGCAACACGTCCACAGACGCCGCGTTGCCACCTTTTTCGTCGAGGGCCGGCGCGAGCTGGGCCACGGCTATCCGGACCTCGGTGACCCGGTCTTCAGACATCGCGCGAATCTGGCCATCGAGCTGCCGGGCCCTTGTGCCCAGTCGAGCGACCACCATCAAACCGGCCAGCCTGATATCCGGCTGGTCCGAGCGCAGCGCCGCCTCGACCTCGCCCACGGTCAGCTCCGTTTTGGTGAGAAGCTCGAAAACGTCCGGCGGCTCTTGCAGGGGCTTCGCTTCTTTTTTTTCCGGCGCGGGACGAGAGGCCGCGTCCGCCTGACCGCCGGTGGGGGGCGCGTGGGCGCAGGCCGACATCGCCGCGCAAACCACGGCGACCCAAAGTGGTTTAATAGCTGTTGTCATGACATCTAAGCTAAGCACAGCGCGGCACCTCGGCATGGACAAAATGAGAGCGCCGTTTCCTTCCGAAAACGTTTTGTCTGTGGGCAGCATCCAAATAATCGTGTACACATTTTATTCTCGGCAAATGAAAAAAACGCCTGTGACCTATTGCACGGTGGAGCAAAGGGAGAGAGACGATGCCCGAGGTCAAAACAACGGATTTCTACAAAACCGCCGACACCCGCCCCTGTGACGGGACCATTCTCGATGGAGACGTCGACACGACCCAGCAGCTGCCCCACGGCCTGACGCGCCTGCCGTCAGGCGCCATCGCCGTGACGCGGCTTTATTGCCCCAACGGCCACAACCTCATCGAACGCAGCGCAGCTCGGTTCAACCTCCTGCCCGGCATAACGGTGAGGGTTCGCGGCAAATACACCTATGGAGAGCTGATCCTCAGCCCGATCCACGGAGACGACTCCAAGTTCGGCGACACCGACTTCGAGCCCGGCGAGGTTTTGCGAATCTCCTGCCCCCACTGCGACTCAGAATTCCCCGCGGTCCAACCGTGCGGCTGTCGCGACGGGTCGATGCTCGTGGGGTTCTTTTTGGACAAGAGCCTGATCGAAGGCAGCCAGGTGGTCATCTGCAACGCCTGGGGGTGTCTGAGATCGCGGATTCTGGACCGATTTCAGATCATTTCGAAACTCGAGTAGGCTTTTTTTTAAGGTCCCGCAGCGGGCAGTCGCCCAGCCGATTGTGAATCCCCCGCGATTTTGGTAATTTGCCCTCGTCCGGTCACAAAGACATAAGGGCCTAAGCGCTCGCCAGGAGAGCAACATTGAGCTTCGACCTCAACACCTTGAGAGACATCGTTATCGTTTTGGTACCGATGATCCTATCTTTGACAGTGCACGAGTTCGCCCACGCCTGGTCGGCGCACCTGCTCGGCGACGACACCGCCTCGTCACAGGGGCGCATGACCCTCAACCCGCTGCCCCACATCGACATCTTCGGGACTCTGCTCATCCCCATCTTCTCCGTGATGAGCGGAGGCATCAGCCTCATCGGTTGGGCCAAGCCGGTCCCGATCACCCCTCACCGCTTCACCCGAAAGGTGACGATGCGCACGGGGATGATCATCAGCGCACTGGCCGGCCCCGGGTCGAATATCGTGCTCGCCTTCTTGGTCGGCGGAGCCGCCATGGCTCTCTTCGGTGACCAGATAGACGGCTTGCTCCCCCAGATGCGCGATCCCAGCCGATCGGCCGCGCTGCTGTACCTGGGTGGCTACAGCGACGCGGCGCGCCAGTCTCCGGCGCTGATGCTGCTGGCTCCGGTGTTCTTGCTCAACATCGGGCTCGCGGTCTTCAACATGCTGCCGATCCCCCCCCTGGATGGGAGCCGGGTCTTGCCCACCAACACCCAAGAGAAGCTCGCCCGCTACACCATGATCATCTTTATCGGATTTCTGATAGTCATCAACGTGGCCCACAGCATCCTGTGGCCGCCCATCCGGTTCATCGGAGACGGCCTGCTCGGGTTTTGGAGCCTGTTCTTCGGGTGAGCGGCCGCTCGAAAGGAGCAAAGTGCAACAGCTGAGCACCAATGACGATCGCTACATCGTCAAGCTCGACATCTTCGAAGGCCCCCTCGACCTTCTGTTGCACCTCATCCGAAAGCACGAGCTGGACATCTTCGACATCCCCATCTCCTTCATCACCGGGAAGTACCTCGAGTACCTCGACATGATGAAGCGTCTCAACCTCGACCTGGCCTCCGACTACTTGGACATGGCCGCGACGCTGGCGCTCATCAAGTCTCGCATGATGCTGCCCCAACAAGACGCCGAAGACGACGAGAACCCCGAGGACGGGCCCGATCCCAGAGAGGACCTCGTCAGGCGCCTCTTGGAGTACCAAAAGTACAAGACGGCGGCCGAAAACCTCTGCGGAAGGCCCATGCTGGGCCGGGACACCTTCGAGCGGGGCTCCGAAGAGGTCATCGCCATAGAGCGAGAGCTCTCCGCGCCCGGGCTCTTCGCCCTCGTCGAGGCCTTTTACAAGGTGCTCAAGGAGGCCGACCCGGAACCCGTGCACAACGTGGAGATGAACACCATCTCCTTGACCGATCGCATCCGAGAGATGATCGCCATCTTGCGCAGCCGATCCAAGCTCACGTTCGACGACCTGTTCGAAGGACAAAAGAGCCGCGGCGACATCGTTGTGACTTTTCTATCCCTGCTCGAGCTTGCCAAGCTCGGTATGATGCTGATCTACCAGGCAGGAACGCACTCACAGATTCACATCGATGCCAGTGATGACCTCGAAGAGGCCGAGGAGATCCTGGCGAAACGTTTCTTGGAGGAGTGATGCGTCCACCGGACGATGAAGACATAGACGAGGCAGAAGGCAGCGAGGCCGAAGACGAAGACGAAGAGATTGACGACGACGGACCTTGGCTCGAGAAGGTCTGGGACGCCGACACCGTCCCCGAGGAGATCTCACTGTCGCGCCTCGAGTCTCTCATCTTCGTGTCTGAGGCGCCCATCACCGTTCGCAAGCTGGCGAAGATACTGGCCATGGACGGGCGACGGGTCCGCAAGCTGCTCGCCGCGTTGACCGAGCACTACAAGGACCGCGGAATCGTTCTCCAAGAGATATCCGGGGGCTTTCAGTTTCGCACCCACCCGGACAACGCGGTGGTCATTCGAGAGGTCTTCAAGCTCCGCCCCCTGCGCCTGAGCCGCCCGGCCCTCGAGACCCTCTCCATCGTCGCGTACCGTCAGCCCCTGACCCGGGCCGAGGCCGAGGACATTCGAGGCGTCGACTGCGGCGGCGTGCTCAAGTTCCTCTTCGAAAAAGGGCTCGTCCGCGTCATCGGCCGTAAAGAAGAACCCGGACGCCCGATCATCTATGGCACCAGCCAGACTTTCCTGGAGCTCTTCGGCCTGGCATCGCTGTCCGATCTTCCCCCGCTGCACGAGTTCAGCGAGCTGTGGGACGAGCACAAGAAGATGGTGGACGAACAGGCCCCTCTCGAAGAGGGCCCACCCGAGCCTCTGCCAAGCCCCCCGGACAAAGAAGACGCCCCCGAGCCGAGCTCAGGTGAGGGACTCGAGGACATCGCCCGCCGCTTTGCAAAAGAGCCCGAGGCCCGCGATGTCGAAAAAAATCTCGAACCGGTGGAGGACCACCTCGAACCGGATGATGAAAAGGACGAACCATGACGAAATTGCACGTTAATGTGGACCACGTAGCGACCTTGCGTCAGGCGCGCGGCGTCAACTATCCCGACCCCGTCCCGGCGGCCTCCATCTGCGAGATGGCCGGAGCTTGCGGCATCACGATTCACCTGCGCGAAGACAGACGCCACATCGTCGACAGGGACTTAGAGCTCATGCGCAAGACCGTGTCCACCGTGCTCAACCTGGAGATGGCGGCCACCGGCGAGATGGTGCAGATCGCGAGAGACACCCGCCCGGACATCGTGACCCTGGTGCCGGAGAGACGCGAAGAGAGGACCACCGAGGGCGGACTCGCCGTCGCCCGCGACATGGAAGGGATCGGCGCAGCGGTGGCTTCGCTTCGTGAGGCGGGCATCCGGGTGAGCCTGTTCATAGATCCGGACCGGGACGAGATCACCGCCAGCCGCAAGGTGGGAGCCGACGTGGTGGAGCTGCACACCGGAGACTACTGCAACGCCTCCGGCTCCGACCAGGCAGACCAATTGGCTCGCATTCGCGAGGCCGCGAAGATCGCGTCCGAGCTGGGGCTGACGGTCGCCGCGGGTCACGGGCTGCACTACCACAATGTCAGGCCCGTGGCGGACATCCCCGAGATCGCGGAGCTGAACATCGGCCACGCCATCATCGCGCGGTCCGTGTTCGTGGGCCTCGAAAGAGCCGTGATCCAGATGCTCGAAGCGATGGGCGAGCGATGATAATCGGCATGGGTATCGACGTGTGCCCCATCGAGCGCATGAAGAGCATCGTGGAGCGTCACGGAGATATCTTTATCGACCGCATCTTCACCGAAGGAGAAAAAAGCCACGCCGGCAAGGGTATGGCCATGGCCGAACGCCTCGCAGCGCGCTTCGCGGCCAAGGAGGCGACCATCAAGGCGTTTCGCGCCCCCGAGGGGCTGCGCTGGAAAGACATGGAGGTTGTCAACGCTCGAAGCGGCGCTCCCTCCTTGCGGCTTCACGGAAATCTGGCGCGCATAAGCGATGAACGGGGCGTGAGGGGCTGTCATCTCAGCTTGACCCACGCGGGCGGGATCGCTATCGCAGTCGTTGTTTTGGAAGGAGGGCAGTGCACATGTGGAACAGCAACCTCTTCATGACAAGAGAGCAGATTCGGCGATACGACAAACTGGCCATCGAAGAGCTGGGGATGCCCGGCGCGGTCTTGATGGAAAACGCGGGTCGCCACGCCGCCGAAGTGGCCATGACCTTGTGCAAGAGCAGGCGCGTCGGGGTGGTTTGCGGGCCGGGCAACAACGGCGGAGACGGCTACGTCATCGCCCGTCACCTCATCAACGAAGGCTTCGAAGTCAACACGTACGTCTGCGTCCCCGAGACCAAAATCAAAGGCGATGCCCTGCTCAACTACAAGGTCTTAAAGGGCATGGGCGCTGCCGTGTTCGACTATTCGAACCCCAAGCATCTGCTCGACCTCAAGCAAAACCTCCTCGCGGACGGTTTCGTGGTCGACGCGCTCTTGGGCACCGGAGTCTCCAAGAAAGTGGAGGGGCACATCGGCGAGGTGATCGACCTTGTGAACGATTGCGCCTTGCCCGTGCTCTCGGTTGACATCCCCTCGGGGCTCGACGCGGACACCGGACGCCCCTGGGGCAAAGCCGTCCGCGCCGTGGCGACCGTGACCTTCGCCCACATGAAGACGGGACTGGTCCTGTACCCCGGCGCC
>JAABTR010000392.1 GCA_011389755.1 Deltaproteobacteria bacterium
AGTTATCCACAGTTTTTTCAAAAATCGGATTCGCTTCAACCCTTGGAAAATTCGTTGGTAATCTGGCTCTGGGGACGCGTTTTTCACAGATGGGCTCTCGGAAAGAGCCGATCTAGCTCGGCGGCCCTTGTGAACATCTCCCGTTCTTTTTCGATGGTGTCGTGGGTGTGGCCGACGAGGTGTAAAATTCCATGGATGAGGAGGGACGTCATTTCGTCCAGAAGGCTGAAGGAGAGATCGGCGGCTTGTCGGCGGGCGGTCTCGATGGAGATGACCACGTCACCCAGGATGTGCGGCATGGGGCTTTGGGTGTCTCCCTCGTTCATGGCGAACGACAGCACATCGGTGGGCGCGTCTGTGTCCCGGTAGTTCTTGTTGAGCGCTTGGATGGTCGCGTCGTCGCACAGGAGCACGGACAGCTCGGCGTCCGGCAGCTCCAGCGCCTCCAGGATCTTGACGCCGCGCCTCTTTATCGTCCGCGGATCGATGCCTCCTTTTAGGTTGCGGGTCTGTACCGAAATCCTCGGCCCGCTCGAGAGTTGAGTCGTCATTTCGCGTGGGTTCCTTTCTGACCCTCGTGTGATGAGGGCGCATAAATTTTCGCGCAGCTTTGCGGCGCTGAGTCTTCGCAAGGCCGTTCCGGCCAGGGCCCTCTCGAGCTCTTCGTCGGTGGCCACGACCGCCTTGTCGACGGTCATGCTGCGGCCTTCGGCCGTCGCTACGGGCTCCAGGGCGCAAGGAATTGTAGCGTTGTGGTGTGGGCAGACGGTGGTGCAGATGTCGCAACCGAAGATCTTTGTCATCTCTTTTGCGAACGGGTCACCGACCCCTTTGGGGGACTCGATGGTCCAGTAAGACAGGCACCGGCGGCTGTCCACGACCTTCGGCGCGACGATGGCCCCGGTGGGACACGCCCTCACGCACGCGTCGCAGTCCTTGCAAGGGTCGAGCGGCTGCCTCTTGTGTCTCGCCGGTGTGATTTTGGGCAGCGGCCCGCGCAGCAGAAGCTCCCCGAGTAGCACTCTCGGGCCGATACCCGGTACGATGAGAGCCCCGCTCTTTCCGATCTCTCCGATCCCGGCGACGACGGCCCAGGCGCGCTCGAGAACCGGAGCCGAGTCTACGACGGGACGGAAGACGACCTGGGGAAATCTGTCGCGGATGGCACGGCCGATTTCGCTGAGGATTTTTTTGAGCGTTTTGTGGTAGTCCCGGCCTCTGGCGTGGCGCGCCACGTGCTTCCAGATGCCCTCATCAGCGGTGCCGTCTGAGTAAGGGAGAGCGACGCACAAGACGATCTCGGCGCCGCCGCCTAAAAAAAGCTCACGGCGGCTGATATCGGTTCTGAGGTCCCCGTGGTTTTCCATGTAGTGCATTTGGCAGTGCTGTTTTTGGTGCAGCCAATTTGCAAACGCGCGGGCAGCCTCGGGTGGCACGGGGCCTGCCGGCGCCAGCCCCAAAGCGCACAGCCCGAGACTTCGACCCAGCGGCTCGAGAAACGACCAGGCCCGGGGAAGATCGCTGATTCTCGGTGCGTTTGTCATAACTGATGAGTACCTCGTGTTCGCGCGAACGGCGAGACCACTTTGCGCCTTTTGGGTTTTCGCTTACTTTTTACAGTTGGCGCTTTTTGGGGATGGAAACGGTGTGGTGATGTACGATACGGACGATATTGAAGCCAAAACCAGGGTGACCGACGCCTCCAGTTTTCGACCGGCTGAATCGACGGAAGATGCTCTGGTTATGATCTATCCCCCTGGTCCCGATCTCGGTAAGAAGCACGAGCTGACCGGAAAGCTCGCCAACGTGGGCCGGGACCCCTCGAACCACATCGTCGTCGACAGCGACTCGGTTTCGCGCCGCCATGCGCGCCTCACCATCGAGTCCGGCCGCCGACTGGTGACCGACCTGCAGAGCACCAACGGGACTTACGTCAATAATCAGCAGATTCTGTCGAGGTTTTTGGAAAACGGCGACCAGCTCAAGATAGGCGACACCATCTTCAAGTACCTGGTCGGCAGCGACGTGGAGTCCGCGTATCACGAGGAGATTTATCGAATGACCATCAAGGATGGTCTGACCGAGATCTACAACAAGCGCTACTTCGTCGAAGCCCTCGATCGGGAGATGTCCCGGTCCCAAAGATACAAGCGGGACCTGTCCGTCGTGATGTTCGACATCGATTATTTCAAAAAGATAAACGACAACTTCGGCCATCTCGCGGGCGACTATGTGCTCCAGGCTTTGGCCAAGCTCATCTCGTCCCGCTCGCGGCGCGAGGAGATTTTCGCTCGGTACGGCGGCGAGGAGTTCGTCATCCTCTTGCCCGAGACCCCCCAAGACGGCGCCATGGAGCTCGCAGAGCAGCTGCGCAAGAAGGTGGCCGCATACGCCTTCGTCTTCGAAGGAGAAAATATCCTGGTGACGGTGAGCATGGGGGTGGCCTCCATTAAGGGGGACTCGGTCACCGCCAACGAGTTTCTCAAGGCGGCCGACGAAAAGCTCTACCAGGCCAAGGGAGAGGGGCGCAACTGCGTGCGGGGCTGACCGCCGTGGATGCCATGTTTAAAAACGCAAGCGTGTTCTTGGGGGCAGCGTGGCTGGCCACGGCCGGTTGCGGCGCCGCCGGAGCCCCGGCCGGCGTCGGCTCCGGCGTAGAAGTTTTAGTCTCAAACGAGGCAAAAGAGCCTTCCGTTGGCGCTTTAGCCAAAGCGACGAGCTTTACCCTCAGCGGTCGTCCCGCGACATTTTTTTCAAGCAGTCCGACCGAACCCGAAAAAACAGATTTTGGCCTCGGGGAGGGCATGACCCGCGACGGCCGCCTCGACGCGGCGGCGACCGCAGCCCTCGAGATGGCTGAGGACGGCCGCAGCTTGACGGGCTCGGCGGTGCAGGAGGCGTTGTGGTTTTTTGGCGTCGCCCAGACCAGCGCCGCGACCACGCTGGTGGCGGGCTCGAGTGTCGAGGGCGTTTTGTCGAAGCTGAGGGCCTGGCTCGAGGCGCAGGCGGACAAAGGAGACGACAGGTACGGCGTCGCCGTGCGCTCGGGAAAAGATGGCGCAAGCGGGGTCGTTTTGAGCCTCGCGTCACGCATCGAGCTCGAGCAGGTGAGAGCGCGGCATGGGAAGCAGGGCCCGGTGCGTGTGGCGGGACGCGTGAGCAAGCCCTACAAAGAGCCGACCCTCATTGTGACCTCGCCCGGCGGGCGGACAAAAAGCATCCCGCTTGCCACGAAAAAAGGCGGAGAGTTCGACGAGCGACTCGAGCTCGACGAGAAAGGTCGCTGGCAGCTCGAGATCATGGCGGGTGGCCCCGAGGGTCCCGTCGCGCTGGTGAATTTCCCCATCGCCGTGGGCATCCCCATCGACCCAGAGATAGTGATATCCACCTCCGCGCTAGAGTCGAAAAATACGCGAGAGCTCGAACAGCTGCTGTTTAACCACCTCAACGAGGCCAGGAAAAAGCACGGGCTCGAGTCGCTCGCGTGGTCTGAGCCGATCGCGAAGGTGGCCCGGGGTTACAGCGCCGAGATGGCGCAAACAGGCCGGGTTGCCCACGTCTCGCGGATCTCGGGTTCCGTGGCGGATAGGGTCAAGGCTGCCGGCCTGGGGCTCCTTGGTGTCGCCGAGAACCTCGCGCGGGCGGGCAACGCCTCTGAGGCCCACGCGGGCCTCATGGCTTCACCGGGGCACCGGGAGAATATCTTGAAGCCGGATGCCGAGTCGGTTGGGATCGGGGTCGTCATCTTCGAGCCGGAAAAAGGCGAAAACCCCGTGCTCATCGTCACCCAGATCTTCTCGATGGGGAGGGCCGAAGCCCTCGACGACATGGGCCCGGCCGAGATCCTCGAACGCGTCAACGCTGCGCGGAAGAAAAAGGGGCTCGCGCCGCTGAAGATGGACGAGAAGCTCGCTCGGCAAGGGCGCGCCTCGGCCGACGCGTGCTTCGAACCCAATGCCCGCCGCGGTGAATTGGTTTTGGGGCGCTATCGATCGGTCGCCGCGGTGCGATTGATGACCAACGACCTGCGCGAGGAAACCTTCGCTCGAACCGCGCCTGTGATGGCGCCTCACGTGCGGGACGTGGGTGTTGCGGTGGCGCGGGGCGAATCACCCGATACGGGAGCTTTGGTCCTGTGTATCACTTTGCTGCTCGGGGAAAGGTAAAACGAAAAAGTCAGCAGAGAATCACTCCTTGGGCTCTTCGCGCAGGCTCTTGCGCTGTCCAAGGTCGCGAATGTCCATTCCGGATTTGGGGATGTAGCGAAAAGCGTTCTCGATGAGGTACTCGGTGCCGTTGTCCAGGGCGACCCGGACGTCCACCACGCCCTCCTCGTCGGCGCTCGGAGAGGTGACGGTCATCTCGCCGGTGCCCGTCACCACAACGTTCGGCGCTTTGGCGTTTCCGAAGTAAACCGAGACCCCCATGTCCTTGTCAAAACCACTGCCGATGATTTTGATGGGTTCGTTCCCCGCCAGTACTCCGGACGCCGGAGAAACATCCTTGATGGAAAAGTTCTCGTTGCATCCCGCGGCGAGGACGGCGAACACGAACGCGATGCCCACGCAACTTACCAATCGAATGCTCTTTTTCACCTCTTTGCCTCCGTGACGTTGTTCGGCCGGTCTGCAGCCTGTTCCATCCATCTGCTTTAAAACAAGTTATCACAACTCGAGACAGAAACGACAGGAAAGTCCTTTTAGCGGTCAAAGCGGGGCGCGCGTTCACATTCCTTGACAAAACGCGTGCATAGGCCGGAAGATCTCTCAAACTTTCATGTGCGAAGAAGTGTGCCGTCGCAGCAGGTGAGAGCGGAGCTTTGGCAAAACAAAACGTACTCATAGTCGATTCCGATCCCAAGAGCCTCAGGGTTCTCGAGGTCAGCTTGAAAAAGGCCGGCTACAGCGTCACCAAGGCCGAAAACGGTGCCGACGCTCTGGAAATGATCAGCTTCTCCGATCCGGATCTCATTATTTCCGATACGAATATGCCGGTGATGGACGGTTTCGAGCTGTGCACCAAGCTCAAGGAAAACGAGGAGTGGGCGGGCATCCCGTTCATTTTTTTGACGGCGCAGAAATCGATCGAAGACAAAATACGCGGACTCGAGCTCGGCGTTGATGATTATCTGAACAAGCCCATCTTCATCCGCGAGATTCTGGCTCGCGTGAATCTGTCTTTGCAGAGGCGTCAAAAAGAGCGACTGGAGCGCCGGGGTTCAAAGACAAACTTTTCAGGAGATCTGGTCGACATGGGGGTGGTCGATCTCATTCAGACCATCGACGTGAGCCGCAAGTCCGGCGTGATTCATCTGACCCGGGAGGACGATGAAGGGGAGATCACCTTCATCGACGGGCGCGTCATCGATGCGGTGACCAATAACCGCAAAGGCGCCGACGCGGTCTACCGGATGCTCGTTTGGAACAACGGGACGTTCGAGATCGAGTTCAAGAACGTGGATCGCGGCGAGACCATCGAGCTCTCGACTCAGGGCCTTTTAATGGAGGGGATGCGGCGTCTCGACGAGTGGGGGCGCCTTCAAGAGCAGCTGCCCTCTTTGGAGTCCGTGTTCGACGTCGACGGGCAGGTCCTCGCCGACAGGCTGGGCGAGATACCCGACGAGGTCAACGAGATCCTCAAACACTTCGATGGGCGCCGCTCGCTCATGGGGGTCGTCGACACCTGCTCCCTCGGCGACCTCGAGGCCCTGACCATCATAACGAAGCTCTATTTCGAAGGCCTCATCACCGAGGTCGCCGCCGATGTGCTGGTCCGCGCGAGCGACCCACCCGAGCTGGTCTCGGGCATGCCCAGCCAGCTGCCCGCCCCGGGGAACTTCGAAGGGGAGCGTTCGACAGAAGAGGAGATACTGGAGAGCATGCGCCTGCCGCGCATCGAGTCCGATAGCGAAGATCCGGCGCCCAGGTTGTCGGTGGCTGTCCGCGGAGCGGGTTTCGTCGAGGCGCTCACCCGGGACCCCGGGCCGCCGATTCCAAAAAGCGAAGGCGAGTCTTCGGGGCCTTCGGGCGTCGGGTTTCCCGGCGTCTCGGGGGACGGCGCGCTCGCCGGGAAGACCGGCACACTGCCTCCCCCTGCGGTCTCGGCGGTCGCGCCGGATATCTTGGACAGCGCCAAAAAGAAACCCTCCGGTGGCCAAGCCGACGAAAAAGGCGACGTCCGAGAGACGAGCGTCGACGGCGGATGGGTTCACCCGCCCCAGATCCAAGAGGATGAAAGCTACCGATCGAGGACCCCCTCCGATGTGGCCACCATCGCCGCCCCGTCGCCGGCCGAGGACGCCGCGGAAGAGTCTTCTGAGGACGACGACGATGGCGCTTCGAATGAGCGCCAAGAACAGCACCAAAGATCCGAGCGGATCATCGCCCAGCTCGACGAAGAGGCGCCGCCACCACATTCGAAAGTTCCCGAAAAAGTGGTGACGAAAACCGATGAAGAGTCGGAGCCTGCGGAATCGACCGAGTACTACGAGGGCGAAACCTACGCGTCGGTTGCGGCGGGGCCTTCCCCGAGAATATCTTCGCAGCCGCCGGTTCGCATGGGGGTCTCTTCACGTTCATCGAGTCCTGCCTCGGACTCAGCGAGCTCTTCACCGGAGCCTTGGGATTTAGAAGAGCCCTCCTCCCGGGGAAAGATCGTCCTTTTTTCGCTCCTCGCCCTGGGCGCAATCGGTGCCGCCGTCTACTTTTTTGTCGTTCGCGGCAGCGACCCGGCGGACACCCTGGCGGGGGGCGAAGGCTCGGGCGCGCCGCAGGGGCAGGTCGGCGACGAACAGGCCTCGATGGGGCCGGTAGCCCGGCTCGAAGGCGCAGCAGATACGGACAAACCAAAGACGCGCGACGACAGGGACACGAGCGCACTCGAGACAGGCGGGAGAGCCCCGGAGCGTGGGAGCGATAAGGCTGAGTCGACCTCCGGCTCGACCGGTGAAGCAACTTTGGAACGAGAAGGCGACACCGGGACCGGGGACGACGGGGGCATGACGGAAGAGGAGCGCGAAGAGGAGTATCAAAAGCTTCTCAAGCGAGCCGAATGGTCAGGAGCCCGCAAAGAGATCGTGTTTTTGCGAAAGGCCTTGGAGGTTCGCCCGGACGGGGCCGAGGCGCTGTCCTTGCTGGCGCTCAAGCTCATGGAACTCAAGGATCAGCGAAAAGAGGCGCTCGAACTGGTGGACAAAGCCATCCGGGTGAATCCTGAATACGCCCTGCCTTGGCTCGTCAAAGGCTACATCCACCAGATGAACGGTAAGGGTCAGCTCTCTCGGGAGGCCTACGAACGGTGTGCCAAGTGCGAAGAACCCAAAAAGTACGTCCTGGAGTGTCGCAGGCTGGTGCGCTGACTATTTGATGCGGCCTTCGACGATATCGAGCTCCTCTTGCAGCCGGTCGAGGATCTCTTCGTAGTAGAGCGGTCCGAGGTACTTTTTTCCATTGACGAAGAAGGTGGGGGTGCCCTCGACGCCGAGGCGCATGCCCTCGAGCTTGTCGCGTTCGATGAAGCGCATGGTGTCCGCCGATGCGCGATCCCTTTCGAACTCGGCCATGTCGAGGCCCAGCTCTTTGGCATAGCGCGCCAAGTCATCGTCTTCTAAGTCGGAGCGGTTTTTGAAAAGCAGCGCCGCCATCTCCCAAAATTTTTGTTGCTTTTGGGCCGCGATGGCCGCCTGGGCCGCGGGCACGCCGCGCTTGTGGCTGCGCACAGGGAAGAACTTGTAGAATGTGGCGAGCTTCTTATCGAGGGATTTTTCGAGGCGCTTGGTTTTTGGGAACAGGTGGGCGCAAAAAGGGCACTCGAAACACGCGTACTCCACGAGCTGGACCTTGGCGCGCAGAGCGCCGCGGCGGGGATGACCTTTGAGGTCGATTTTGTGAGTCTGCTCGGGGAACGCCGAGCGGTGGCGCTTCTCGATCCCCGCAGCGATGAAGGCGTCGTCTTTGCCGCGCCGAACCATGCGGCAGACGAATCCGGCGTGTCGCGAAGCGGTTAGGTCGCTTTTTTTGACGCATGACGCGAGGGTTCCTTGGCAGCCGCGGGTGTTGCTTAAGCTTTCGAGCAGGGCGATGACCCGGCTCTTTTGCGCGGCGTCGAGCTTTCCTGTTGGGCACGAGGTTACCTTGTCCCACGCGGAAAAATCGGCGCGCGCCCCGTTCGCGGCGAGCAGCAGCGCAAAGGCCGACAAGACCGAGAGCGCGTAGATGAGTCTTTTAGGCGTGGGCATGTGATTTCCTCCTCGATAAAAAGTGATCCAGCGTCAATCGGTCCGGCTCGATGGCCACCAGGAAGGCTCCGGCCAACAGCAAAAGGACGTCGCGAAAGAGCAGGCCGGCGTCCATCTGGTCGCCGGCTTGTGAAGACGCAAAGCAGCCGCACTGGAGCTGGAGGTCGTTGGACAGGGCGATGGCGATCGCTGCGATGAACATGACGTTCATGCCGCAGGTGAGCAGCGCCGCCGGGCGCGTCGAGAGCCCCACCACCAACAAGAGCCCGGTTATGATCTCCAGCCACGGCAGGACGATGGCCTGCAGATTGATGAGCCCCAGGGGCAGGATTTGGTACGTGGCTATCTGCAGGGCGAAGTCGCTCGGGTCGGCGATCTTGTGGATGCTCGCCCAGATGAAGGTCACGGCGAGGACCGCGCGTGCCGTTACCGAGATCGCGTCTCGCGCTATCGTCTTCGCTGTCGTCATGGCGTCTCACCTGGAGCTTTGACCGTTTCGATGTTCTTTTT
>JAABTR010000067.1 GCA_011389755.1 Deltaproteobacteria bacterium
AAGAGAGGCTGTTGCCCGCGAAGACGGCCGGGGCCGGCCCGCTCTTCACCGTCACGCGCGTACCGGTCAGGTCGAACTTGGACGGCGTGTCGCAGCAAAGGAGCTCCTCGGTGCCTCCCAAGGCGGTGCAGTCGGCTGCGTTGTCGCAGGATAGCCCACCGGCGCTGAGGAGCTGCAGCACGTCGTGGGGCTCCAGCCGGAAGCTCGCTTTTTGCCCCGGGCTCAGCGGCACGATGAGCTCCGAGGACTGCAGGTCCGAAGCCAACGTGTGCGCCGTGGCCCGCACCTCGAGCTCCACAGGCTCGTCGCCGGTGCCGACGATCCCGACGAAGCCCGGCCAGCTCTCCATCTGGTACTGGGGCCGCTGCTCGGGCCGCTTGATCTGCATGGTCGGCCGGGCGAGCACCATGTGCTCCGATCCCAGGGCGTGGGCCGGGAGCAACAGCGAGGCGTCGTTCGAGTACGAGAAATTCTCGGGTCCCGCGGTGTAGTGCAGCGGGTTGAACTGGTAGACGCTGACCGGCAGGCTCGACGTGACGCGAAACGCCGCGTTTTTCACCTGCCTCGAGGCGAAGGTGTTTTGATTCCGGTTGCCCGGCACCACGAGGAGCCGCTTCCACGGCAGGCTGTCCACGACGATCATGTCGTTCGCCGGCACCGTGCCTGCGTACACCACGTCTTTGCCGTCGGTGATATGGATGTCGACCTCTTCGCCGTTCTCGTTGGCGATGGCGAGACCAAAAAAATAGTCGTTTAGCTGCGCAGGCGTGTTGCCGATGAGGTTTATGAAGGTCGCCGCCCAGTACTCACACCCCTGGTAGGACTTGTCGTTGGCCGCGTCGGCGCAGGCGCGGGTGACGTCCGCGCACCTGCCGCCGGCGCACAGCAGCGAAGACGCCGCACAATCCTCGACCTTCTCGATGATCGTCCCATCTTCGCTGCACCGCACCACCCACTCGCCCTCGCACCAAAGCTCCAAAGGGGTGCACGCGGCGGACTCTTCGGTGTCGTCATCGCCCGGCCCCGTCCCTTCCGAGTCACCGCCCGTTCCAAATGACGTGTCGGCTTGCCCGGAGTCTGGGCCCGAATCGGTACCAGACTGGTCGCCGTCTTGGGGGCGACTACCTCCTTCGGCGGCGCAAGACAGCGCCGCGAGCGCCATCCCGGCAGAGAATAAAACCGAGAAAATCGAGCTATCATTTTTCATGGATGCAGCCTTTCACTCCGGGCGCACCTAACCGGACAAAAAAACGGTGCGCACACGGCGAATTCTATAACAACAAGGGAGAATAAAAGAAGCCTGCGAGGAAAGAATATTCCAAAAGGATCCGGGCGCGGTCGCGCCGGGTGTCACCTCTTGGGCCGCTTGATGCGCACCTGCCCGACGATCGACTTGCGACCGGCTTCGAATTTCACTTTCGGTTCGAGCTCAAAGGTCACCTCGGCAGGTGTGACGCGTCCGGTGAAAGACCGAGGAAACGTAAGCGTGTCCACCACTTCCACGATGCAGTTTTCGAGATCGCTGTTGCGCGGCGACGCCTCGTCGAGCAAGGTCGCGATGACCTCTCCGTCGACCCCGATGACGTACCTGACGCTCACAAATCCCTCGAAATCTTCGTAGTATCTCAGCTCGTCCTCGTAGCACGCCTTGACGTCATCGGTGGCGGACTCCAGCGTCTCGTCCAGCTTCCGAGAATCTTCCCCGCTCAGCTCGCCCGCGGACCAGCTTCGCTGCGCTGCCTCGACAGCCAAGGCTCGCTTGGTTCGCGGTCGCTGCGGATCCGCGTCCTTGGAAAACCGCCTCAGTAGGATCGCGCTGAACCAGTCGTCATCATCCTCAAACGCGATCGACGCCATGGTGGTCTTCGGATCCAAGAGGCTCGCCTTGAAAGTCGGGCGCAAAAGATCCTCGGCCACGGCCGCGAAGATGTGGTCGGCGTCACCATACCCCCACGACACCAACGACGCGATGCTGTTGTGCTCGAGCCTCTCATCGATCTTCGAAAACGACGGCGACGAGATGTTCCGCTCGTCCCGCTCGAGCTTGCTCTTTGCCAAGACCTCTGTCAGCTCGCTGCGAACGAGGGGCGCTAGCCCATGAGCGCTGCGTTCTTCATTGTACAGCCGGAGCACGTAGTACGCCCACGTGGAGCGGTCTTCGGGGTTCTCAGGCGGGGTCAAGAATCGCTCGTCGATCCCGCGCGGGGGATCGATCCCCACGTTGACAGGCCACAAAAGCACAGACCTGCCGTTGTAGAAGAGCTGCAGATCATCGGGATCGTAGTCGACCGGATAGTTCTTGAGCTGCACAAAGTAGCGCCCGGGCTTTTTGGCCGCGGGCAACCGCACTTTAAAGCGACCCGCCTTGTCAACCTCGACGCTCTGGTCGAAAACATCCAAGTCTCCCCGATCGATGAAAACGTGGGGATAGTGGGGCGTGCCCAAAAAGCGGCCTTCCAAGACGATCTCCTCGCCGGGCGGGTAGCTCTTTTTCAGCGGCTCGAGCGCGAGCTCTTGCTGAACGACAAACAGCGATTGAATCTCTCGTCCGCCCGGTATGGGCCGTCGTGAAAACCCTATCTTGTAACGGGCTTTTTTGTGTTCTTCCTCCCGCGCCACGCTCGCTGCGAATTGCAAAGCGGCATACCGGTCGATTTCTCCTTCTTCGACGCGGCGGTATGTTTTTAAAAAGCGCGAGCCCCAAACGCCCGTCTTCCAGTGCAGCGGCCCGGCGAGTCGACCTTCGATTCCACTGTTGTCCAAATGGTACCAAGCGAGCGGATCGAGGCGGGGGTCG
>JAABTR010000068.1 GCA_011389755.1 Deltaproteobacteria bacterium
TGCAGCGGCCCGGCGAGTCGACCTTCGATTCCACTGTTGTCCAAATGGTACCAAGCGAGCGGATCGAGGCGGGGGTCATACTCCACCTCGACCTTTGCCAGGCGCGACATCTCCTGTGCCAGCTTCCCGGCCAAAGACCGGGTCTTCGGGTCAGGTGGATTTTTGTCGTCGACTCTCTTGAGAAACTCCTCCACCCGCGCGCGGGGATCGTCTTTCTCATTAAAGAGGATTTGCACCATGGCGTACCTGCGCCGCTTGTCGCTTTTGATCGGCGCGAACGCGAGCCCGATATGGGTCATGTCCTCGTCGAAGAGCTCGGAGCGCATCCAAGGAGACAGCAAATTTTCCCGAACCTGCTCGTCCAGATTCTCGAATCTCCGGCGCGACCAGCTGGAGCCCCCCACGGGAACCCCGCTGCCCTCGAGCAGACGCGAAAACTCGGGCATGGGCGTGTACGGCGTCTCGACCATTTCAACCGCATGAGCGCGAGCGAGCTTCGACGCCTCGGCGCTGAGCTGCAAGGGCCCAAGGCCGAGCCCTGCCCGGGCTTCGTTGTACTTTGCCAGCAGCACCTCGGGCCACTTAGGCAGCTCGGAGGGGTTCGCAGGTGGATTCACCACTTCGGCCTCGGGTTCAACCGGCTGGGGCTGCCCCACGTAGATGGGGGCAAAAAACGCCGTGCTCCAGCTCCCAGGCCTGCGGTACAAGCCGATTTCAATGCGGTATGTCCCCGGTTTCGAAGGCACCGGGAGTTTTGTGATGAATTTTCCGTTTTCATCCGCGCTGATAGGCAGGCTGACGTCGCCGAGCTCTCCGAGGCTCATGCCGAGGTAGGCGAAATCGTATTTATCGGCGATGCGACCGCGGATCAGGAGTTCATCTCCGGGCTGATACTCCTTTCGGATATCCGCCAAGATGATCGGTTCGTAGGCCACGACGATAGCTTGCCCCCACCGGTTCGGGCTCGTGCGCACCCGAGCTGCCCCGAACGAATAGCGCCCTTTGCCCGCCTCGAAATTAAACGCGTACCGCCTCAGGTGCACATCCAGCCTGTGCTGGACCTGACGCCCGCTCGCCCACAGGATATCGACATCGTCCAAGGCGGCGCCGATCCCCTGGTTCCACATCATGAAGCGCACGAGGCCGTGAGCGGGCCGCGTCTCTTGCGCTGCGAAGGTGTGGGCATACGCTGAGGCCACCGCGTCCAGTCTGGGATCGTGTCGAAACCGCGTCCTTTGTTCTTTGTCGAGGCCTCCCAAAAACTTCCGCGTCAGTGCATGTTCGTCGTTTGTGTCAATGGACGAAGCGTCACTGGTGTACGCGGGCGCGCCTCCTCGCATGCTCTGCAAGGCAGAGCGCGGCAGCTTCCGGACTTGGGTTTTGGCTGTGCACCCCAAGAAAACAAAGCCGGCTGACAAAGCGAGCACAATAAAAAATACAAATTTTTTCATGTTTCCCCTCATAAAAGCGTTTAAGACCGCATCGTTTAGGCCCCACCCTATCCAGACCCGATTCATAGCCTCCAAAAAACTTTTGGTCCAGATGTATTCGAAAAAAGCGCGCGATTGAATCACACGGAGGCTCATTCATATTTGTAGAGATGAAGTCTTCACTAAAGCCGCCTCTTCTTAGCGTCACCCTCGCGCTGACTATCGCGCTGACCTCCTGCGGACGGGTCGGCTACGAGCAGCTGAGCATCGAGCCGGACTCCACGAGCACCGTTGATGTGGAGAAAAACACCGACTCGCAAAGCGCGACGACACCTTCAGACAGTGAAACGACTTCGAAGCCGGACCCGGGCACCGACTCAGGCACGAACGAGCAGGTAGGCACCGACTCAGGCACGAACGATCAGGCTGGCACCGACTCCGAGCTCGACTTGTGCCCAGGTGATGACCAAAAGACAGACCCCGGAGTCTGCGGTTGCGGCGTCCCCGATGCGGACGCCGACAGCAACGGAACACCCGACTGCATGGACGACCCGCGCATCTCGTCTTTCGATTTTCTCGGTTCTCAAAACGATGCTCTTATGTCTGATGTCGCCGGGCAGGTCTTGGAATCGAGAATTTACCTCACTGTGCCGAATGGAACGAATCTCTCAGGCCTCGTCCCCGACATCGCGTTTCACGGCCTTTTTGTGTCTCCAGCAGGCGGCGCCGCGGTCGATTTTTCCGACTCACCCGTCGTCTACACGGTGACCGGCGTCAACTCACAAACAAAAGACTACGACGTCTGGGTCTTCAGCCAATCGGACAACTTCGACGACAACGAGGGATTCGATTACAGCGGATGGACGGAGATCAACTTCACAAACGGTGCGTTGCCGCTCTATGTCGAACAAAACGGCAGACTGGAATGGAGCCGCGGCGAGGTGGGTGAGGAGGATCACGTCACGTTGAACGACAGCTCGTCTCATTCCAAATCCATGACCGTGTCCGTCTTCGCAGCGGAGTTAGACTACGTAGGATTGCACGCCGTCTACTTTTTTTTCCAAGACGAGAACAACTGGTACCGCCTAAGACGCGACTCCGGCCAAGGGGGAATTGGCTATTTCGAAAAACGGATCGACGGCGCGACCACGGCGATATCATCCACCGCCCCGTTGAATCTCGGCACCTGGGTCATCGAGGTGACGGCCTCGGGGACCATATCGCTCTTAAGCGCCGGCGCGACGATCTTGTCTTTCTCGGACACCTTGAGTCTCGAAGGCGGGTTGATCGGTCTGGGAGGCGCCTCCCGGAGACCGGTCTGGGACGATTTCAAAGTCTCAAAATAGCGCGGTCAACTTGGGGGATCTCGCTCAGGCTTTGTGCCCGACGCGCACCTGACCTGCCGCTACCTGCTCGGCGCAGGTCACAGCCCCCATGAGCCCGACCTCGAGATTGCGCACGAGGCGCAGCGGGATCTTCTCGGCGACCCGGCTCATCCGCCCCTTGTCTCGAAACGCTGTCAAAAATCCGCCGTCCGTCATGAAGGAGAGGTTCTTCGCGGCGATGCCTCCGGCCACGTAGAGCCCTGAATAGGGAAGAAACCTCAGGGCCATATTCCCGGCCTCGGCTCCATACAGCTCGCCGAAGATGTGCATGACCCGGCGCGCGAGCGGCTCCCCCTCGCCGGCAAAGCGGCTTATGGAGGCCGCTGCATCCTGGGTCCGCTCTCCTTTGGGCTCGGTCTCCCAGAGGCTGACGATGCTCGCGAGATCCCGGCTCTCCCGCTCCTTTTTGACGTCCCTCAAAAACATGTAGATGAGCGGGATCCCCGGCCCCGAGACCAGGCGCTCCACCGAGACGCGTCCGCCCAGCTTCTCGGCGGCGTACCCGGCCAGCTCGCTCTCGAGGGGCGTTCGCGGGGCGAAGTCGGCGTGGCCGCCCTCGGACGGAAACACGTGCAGCCGCCCGCCCGCTCGCAGCGCAAACCCCTGGCCGAGCCCCGTGCCCGCGCCGATGACCGCCAAAGGCGCCTCGTCGTCGGGCACGCCCTCTTGCAAGGTCACGATATCCTTGCTCGTCAGGGCGTCGACCCCCCAGGCGATGGCCCCGAAGTCGTTGAGCAGCGCCACGCTCGGTATCTCCAGCTCGCGCTCCAGCTCATCGGCGTCCACGGTCCACGAGAGATTGGTCACCTTGCTGGTGCGTCCTTCCACGTGACCCGCCACGGCAAAGCAGCCCACATCGGGACGCCTCGAGGACTTGCCCGCGTGCTCGGACAAAAAACTTCGAACAAGCGGCGTCAGGCCCTCGTGTTCCTCGCTGGCATAGAGCCGCGCACCGAGAGTCGTGCGCTGCGCTGCGTTACCGTCGGGAGCGATCTCCACCAGCCGCAGCGCCGTCTTGGTCCCCCCGATATCACCCGCAACGACCTTTATGGTTTTCAATGACTTGTCCCCTTCTTTTCGTGTTCCAGGAAGAGATAAATCGCATTTGCGGTCAAGACAACGCCTCACCCAATTTATCGAATCTTTCGCAACAACGGTAAAACGACTCGCGGCCGCTTGAGCGAGGAATCGGCTTTTTTGTTTTTCGGGCACGGCTCCAAGATTTTGTGCTACCGTCCTGGCCGCCAAGATGTCTTGAGCGGATATTAGCGGGACTTTCGAGCTCCAACCGAGGCGTCGGAACCATGAACCCAACAAAAAGGACGAGTTAAGAAAAATGGAACAGTTAAAAAACACGCTTCGCGATTCCGCAGGAATGCGTTGGTTCATCTTGGTGCTCATCAGCAGCCTGATGTTCTCGACGTATTACTTCCAGGACTTCTTCTCTCCCCTGCGCGAACTGATGGAGACGGATCTCGGTATCAACTCCGAAGAATTCGGCCGGATTATCGGCCTGACCACCATCGCCAACATGTTCGGCATGATCATCCTCGGAGGCATCATCCTCGACAAGTGGGGCATCCGCCTGGCAGGCATCGCCTTCGGCAGTCTGGCGACCGTGGGCGGGGTCGTGACCGCCATGGCCTCTGCCGGCGTGTTCGGCGAGGAAAAATCGGTTGTACTATGGGGCCTGATCATCGGTCGCGTCCTTTTCGGCTCTGGTCTCGAAGTCGTCTGCGTGATTGTCTCCAGGACAATCGTCAAGTGGTTCAAAAATTACGAGTTGGCATTGGCCATGGCCATCAACATGGGCTTCGGGCGCCTCGGGTCGGCGCTCGCTATCGCCATCTCCTTGGACATCGCCGGGGTCGCGGTCGCTCCGGCGGTTGTGTTCGCCGCGTCGCTCATCGGATTGTCCATGCTCTTCTTTCTCGTCTACTTGATTTTCGACGTCAAACTCGACAAGCAAACCGGAGCGGGGAACAAAGTCACCGACCCAGAGGAAGACTTCAAGCTGTCTGACCTGACCAAGCTCGTCACCAACAAGTCTTTTGTCTACATCGCTCTGTTGTGCGTGGCGTTCTACTCTGCCGTCTTTCCCTTCATTCAGTACGCGCCGGATTTGCTGGTGAACAAATTCGGCTTTTCCTACATGCTGCCTCCAAACTCCACTATCGTTTTGTTCGGAAGCGAGGCCCTGGGCAGCGTCATGGTGTACCTCGTGGTCTTCGTCTTCGCGCTATCGGTGACGCTCGTCCCGTCCAACCTCAAAGGCCGGACAGCCAAGTACGGCTCGGTCATCCTCATCATCTCGTCGTTCGCCGTCATCGTTTACTTGGCCAGAGACATCCTCGGCCAATGGATGGTCAACGGACCCAAGACCGCTTCTCTGATCCCCTTGGGAACGATCATCTTCACTCCCATCTTCGGCAGCCTCGTCGATCGCAAGGGTAAGGCGGCCTCCTTGATGATCGTCGGCTCTTTGCTCCTCATCTTCGCTCACGTGTCCTTGTCACTTTTCAACAGCCCGATACTGGCCTACTTGGGCCTTTTGAGCCTGGGTGTGGCGTTCTCTCTGGTCCCCGCGGCCATGTGGCCTTCGGTTGCCAAAATCGTTCCAGAAAATCGCCTCGGTACCGCCTACGCGTCCATGTTCACCGTCCAGAACTGGGGCCTGGGCGCCTTTTTCTGGGGCATCGGCGCGCTGCTCTACAAGGTCAACCCAGAGGTCGTCACGAGCATCGCTGATGTGCGCAATCGACTGCAGGAGCAGGGACTATCCGGCGCCGAAGTCAGCGACAAGATCAAGCTGATGCAGCAAAGCGGCGAGCTGCCCTACTACGACTACACCTGGCCCATCCTCATGCTCGTGGTCTGCGGAATAATCTCGATGTTCCTGGCCCTCCAACTCAAGAAAGCCGACAAGGAACAGGGCTACGGTCTAGAGGTGCTGAACGAGGAATCCTGAGCCCCCTGCTCGCCTCTCCCCTTTTTTTCGTGTTCCAAGAACAGATAAATCGCATCTGCGGTCAAGACAACGCCTCACCCAATTTATCGAACCTTTCGCAACAACGTCACCAGATTCCCACGATAAATCCCCAGTTTCGTCGCCGAACCTTCGTATTTTGATTCTTGACCCGAACCGAAAGCGAAAGGCGGCGTAAAATGAACATCGACAAGCCTCAAAAGAAAACAAACAAAGATTTCTTTGCAAAGGCGGTCTTCGAGCCGAGATCGCCCCACACTGCGTTTGCGGCCAAGGCCTACTCGCGGTTCGACGAAGAGATACAGCGAGCGGGCGACGGTGATTTTTTCACCAGATTTCTCGATTCTCTCGAACTGAAGTACGCCGTCAGCGACGAAGACATCTCGAGGATCCCCAAAGACGGCCCCCTTGTGGTCGTCGCGGACGGCCGGTTCGGAGCCGTCGAGGGAGCCGCGCTCATGGAGATGCTCGGTCGCGTCCGGTCGGACGCGCGATTACTCCTGGACGACGGCTACCGCGTGTGCTCACAGCTCGAAGACCGCGCTTTCTTCTGGTCCCGCAACCCGAAGCGTCACCACGTTCACGCCAACGCGCGGGTGCTGCGCGCCTCACTGAGGCACGTCAAGGGCGGCGGGTCCCTGGTCGTCCTGCGCGCACCTGTCTCCCGGCTCAACCCGAACCCGAGCGCCGCGAAAGACCCTTCGAGCCGCACCGCGATCCTCATCGCCGCCGCAGCGAACGCGAAGGTCGTCCCGGTCCTCGTCTTCGGAGGCGCCCCGACGCTGTCGGAGCTTGTAAAAACCCGGCCGGGCGTGTCGCGGCTCTTCGATAAATTTTTCAAGGAACACGCCGGTCTGGGGCTCTTCGTGGGGAATCCGATCTCCACGCGCAGGTTGAGCCGGCTCAGCGGTCACGCTCAAGCGGCGGATTTTGTCTGGAGCCGGATCTCCTCGCTCAGAGGCCGCATCCTCGACGAAAAAAACACGCGTATCGCCGACCTCAGCGCATACGAGCCCCTCGCGGACCCTGTCCCACAGCTCCTGTTGTGCGCGGAAAGGCAGAGCCTGAAAGAACACGCGATCCTGCTTCGTCACAATGACTACGACGTCTTCGTAAGCCACGCAGACCACATCCCACACATGCTGCGCGAGATCGGTCGACTCCGTGAGATCACATTCCGGGCCGCGGGCGAAGGCAGCAAAAAAAGCGTGGACGTCGATAGGTTCGATGCTCACTACCACCATCTCGTGGTCTGGAATCGAAGCCGCGGCGAGATCGCAGGCGCCTACAGGCTCGGATTGACGGACGAGCTGCTGGCAAGAGGAGGGCTGCGAAGTCTGTACACCTCCACCCTCTTCGACTACAACCCGCGGCTGACCGACAAATTCTCTTTGGCCATCGAGCTGGGGCGTTCCTTTGTCCGCCCCGAGTACCAACGCTCTTCGGCCACCTTGATGCTTTTGTGGAAAGGCATTGCGGCTTTTGTCTGCCGGCACCCTCAATATCATCGATTGTTCGGCCCGGTGAGCATCTCGAACGACTACGCGACAGCGTCCCAGCAGCTGCTCGTGACCTTTTTGGAGCAGAACAACACCTGCGCAGAAGACGCCAAGCTCGTGCGGCCCAAACGCGGCTTTCGCCGTCGCAAGCTGCGCGGCTGGGACCCGTCGCAGATAAGCCACCAGGCACAGGACATCGACGACGTCTCCTCGATGCTCGCGGATATCGAGCGAGACAAAAAAGGCGTCCCCGTGCTCATCAAGCAGTACCTGAACCTCGGCGGCCGAATCCTCTCCTTCAACGTCGACCCGGACTTCTCCGACGTGGTCGACGCCCTTGTTTACGTCGATCTCCTCGACACCGATCGCCGGGTCTTGGCCCGTTACATGGGGAAACAGCCCGCTGAGGCCTTCTTGGCCCACCACGCTCACGCCGAACGAGACGAGGCGTCGACAATACAACGCGCCTCGCTGTCTGCGTCCTTATCGCGGATCTTCTCCCCTCAAAAAGACACAAAACTCTCTGCTTGACCGCTCATCGCAGCGTCGAAGCCCCGTTGAATCGACCGCCTGCAGGCCTGTTTCATCTGGATGGGATCCTCGAAATCCTTCGGATCGACGACCGGCAACTCCACGACTGTGCACCTGCAACGAGGGGCGAAAGTCAGCCGCGCAATGTGCCCTGTCAGGGAATCCTCTTTCAGCCAGGCCATGCGATCCATTGCATCGTACGCCAGGGCCAGAGGCTTGAGAATGCGCCCCGTGCGATGGGCGAGATGAAACGCGCCGCTCTTAAACTCCAGGCAAGGAGCCGCGGAAGTGGTGCCCTCGGGGAAGATGATGACGTCGCTGCTGTGAGAGTCGTGCTGCGAAAAAAATTCGTTGAGCTTTGTGATCGCCGATTTTCGGCTCCGGCGGCTTATGAATATCGTGCGCATAAGGCGCGCGGCCCATCCGATGATAGGCCAGCCGGCCACCTCCGATTTAGCCACGAAGACACCGTCGTAGCGTGACCCCAAGACTACGATATCCCAATAGGAGACGTGGTTTGAAACGATGATGCCCGGAGCCGGGCGCGCGTTGCCGAACACTTCGACCTCGATACCATAAATCCATAATGCGCTTCGGCTCCACCAACGAAAAAAGGCATTTGGAGACAAGCCGAAGCGCCGCCACGGGGCAATGATCGCCAGCACAATAAGCGCCGACACGATGAACAAAAAGATAACCAGTGGTCTGAGCACGCAAAATATTTTCAACACGTCTCCACCGCTTGTTCTCGAACACAGCCGGTCGATACTAGCGCGCCCCAAGTGACAGCGCAGTCGAGATCGTGTGACGGGCGCGAAACAGCCCGCGTTCGTCGCCGAAGCCTCCTGTTCTCACGAGCCTTGTCAGCATCTTTGCGGGTGCGGCTTCCCCGGAAGCGTTCACCACCACCAGATCACGATGGCCGTGGTCAAAGCGAGCAACCCGGCCGACTGGTAGCGGTAGTCGAGATACCACGGCCGCTTTGGCAGGTTGAAGCCCGCCTCCCTCACGAACCCCCGGCGGTAGACGCTGTCTCGAATGCGCCCATAATCGGGTTCGGGCCCAGCCCAACTCACCACGGCCGTAATTGCGGCGCTCAAAAGGAGCATCACGCCGGCCGCGTAGAGGTAGGGAAACTCCACGACCCCGGCCACCTCGGCGAGCACCCAGCCTGTGATGCCAAGCGGGATCCCCAGCGCCAAAGTCGCAAAGCCCGCCCGGGCCGAGGCGCGCTTCCAAAAGATCCCCAAGAAAAAGACCGCCACCACCGGGGGCGTTACGTAGGCGAGGATCGACTGGAGGTACTGCCACAAGGTCGGAAAATGCCGAATCTGGGGCGCCCAGGCGGCTGCGAGGAGCATGAACACCAAGGTCGCGATGCGCCCGATCGTCACGAGGCGGTCGTCCGACGTCTTCGGGCGCATGGTCTTGACGAAATCCATGGTGAACAAGGTGGACGCGGAGTTGAAGATCGCCTCCAGGCTCGACAAAATCGCCGCGGCCAAGGCGGCGAGCATGAGCCCGCGGAACCCCACCGGTAAAATGTCGAACGCCAGCGTGGGAAAGACCAAATCGGGCCGCTCGAGCTTCGGGTAGAGCGCCGTGGCCATGACGCCGGGCAGAAGCAGGATGAACAGATTGGGCAGCTTGAGCAGGCCGGCGAAGATTGCGCCCCAGCGCCCGTGGTCGAGGTTGCGCGCCCCCAAGGCGCGCTGGATGATGAACTGGTTGGCACACCAAAAGTAGATCCCGATGACCAAAACGCCCGTGAGCATTCCCGGCCAGGGCATGGTGGGGTCGTCGGCCGGCCGAACCAGGCTGAGCGCCTCGGGTGGAGACGCCTCGACGACAGCCTGCCACGAAGGGATCTTCATATACACCATCACGGCGATCACCGCGCCGCCGAAAAATATCATGACAGCCTGGATGGCGTCGTTGATGACGACGGCGCGCAAGCCCCCGAAAAAGATATAGACTCCGGCGATGGAGGAGATGGCGAGCACGGTCAGCGAAAAAGGAACTCTTGGAAAAATCACCTGCAACACGGTGGCGCCCGCGTAGAGCGCCGCGGCGGCGTCGATGAAGATGTTCGCGACGAGCAAAAAGGCCGAAAAGGCGTAACGAGAGCGGCGATCGTAGCGCCGCTCCAAGAACTCCGGCGCGGTGTAGATCTCGACTTTGAGGTAGTAGGGCAAAAAAAACACCGCGAACAAAACCAAAATAAAAGCGGGAATCCACTCGTAGTTGTATGCCGCGATGCCATCGTGATATCCGCTCGCCGGCAGGGCGACAAACGTGCTGCCGCTCATGTTGGCGACGTAAAAGCTGAGCCCCACCACGAACCACGAGATGTTTCGCCCCGCCAAAAAATAGCCTTCAGAGCCTTCGGAGCGGGTCTTCCAGGCAAGGTACCAACCAAGCGCGATCCGCGTGCCCAGCACGTAGACGACGAGCACGACAATATCCAGCGTCGTCACCGAAAAATCGGGCATGGGGCCAACCCCTTTCTCATACCCTCGTGTCCGAAATATTTGTTCCTTTACATTAACGACACCACTCGCGAGGGAAAAGGGCTCATTGCCAACAAGATGGAACGTGAGCAGCTTACGCTCGAGCCACCTCATCTAAAGTCGGAGGAACAAACGATGCTCGTGCGTAAAAAACGGCTCACGCTCCTCGCGCTCCTCGCGCTGGCGGTCATCGCGTCATTCGGGTTGATCTTCGCGTTCGGGTGCCCAGCGGGGATGCTCCCCACGACGGTCGCCGCTGAAGACGGCATCGCTCGGATCCGGCTGCCCGGCGGCTTCAAAGCCGCCCTGTTTAGCAAAGACGTCCCGGGGGCGCGGTCTTTGGCTTTGGGAATAAAAGGGACTGTCTTCGTGGGCACTCGGGACCCGGGGAAGGTCTACGCAGTCATCGACGCCGACGCTGATGGCAAGGCGGAGAAGGTCCTCACCCTAGCGGCCGGCATGAACAGCCCCAACGGGGTGGTCTTTCACAAAGGGGACCTCATCGTCGCCGAGATCTCGCGGATCACGCGTCTGGCAGACATCGAAAATCACCTTAAATCACCGCCGAAACCGGTCGTGATTTACGACCAGCTGCCGGGGGAGGAGCAACACGGATGGAAGTTCATCGGGGTGAGTCCAGATGACAGGCTCTACATACCCATCGGCGCGCCGTGCAACGTGTGCCTCTCAAAAGATCCCCGCTTCGCCTCCATCGCTCGGCTCTCCACCGACTTCGACGAGCTAGAGGTCTTTGCCAGCGGCGTGCGCAACACCGTCGGTTTCGACTGGAACCCCCGGACAGGAGTCTTGTGGTTTACCGACAACGGTCGCGACTGGATGGGAGACGATCGACCACCGGACGAGCTCAACCGGGCCCCCAAAGCCGGCATTCACTTCGGTTTTCCTTTCTGTCACGGAACCGATGTCGCCGATCCTGACTTCGACACGCGCTCGTGCGAAGAATTTGCGTCTCCCGTGGTCGAGCTCGGACCCCACGTGGCGGCCTTGGGCATGCGTTTTTACGAAGGCGAGATGTTCCCCCCGAAGTACCGGGGCGGCATCTTCATCGCCGAGCACGGCTCTTGGAACCGGACAACTCCCATCGGCTACCGCGTGGTCTTCGTCCCGGTCGAAAACGAAAATGCAAAAAAACCCGAAATGTTCGCCACCGGTTGGCTCGATGGCTCCAGCGCGTGGGGCCGCCCCGTGGATGTGCTGGTGATGCCCGACGGCGCCCTCCTGGTCTCCGACGACAAGGCAGGGGCCATCTATCGCATCAGCTATCATAATTAAATCACAGCGGCCATGAAACCCAGCTCGTCTTCCATCGCATATCGTAAATATACAGCCGGAAACACAATATCAGTTGCGCTGAAGACCAGACGACGCGCCCAGCACCCGCACGCGGCTGCGGCCCGGGCCCGTTTTCTCGACCTCGACCCTGGCTCCCAGCTGCTCGGCCAACCCCGGCACGTGGGAGATGACGCCGACCTGACGCCCCGAGGCCCGCAAGCTCTCGAGCGCTGACAAGGCGACGTCGAGGGTCTGAGGGTCGAGGCTCCCGAACCCCTCGTCGACGAACAGGGATTCGACCGCGACGCGAGACGAGGCCATGGAA
This sequence comes from Deltaproteobacteria bacterium, assembly GCA_011389755.1. GTDB lineage: Bacteria > Myxococcota_A > Polyangia > JAAYKL01 > JAAYKL01 > JAABTR01. Next base: position 11,960 of record JAABTR010000068.1, read on the forward strand.
GCCAGGCCGAGCGCCAACGCGAGCGAGACCAAGAACGTCTCGCCGCCCGACAAGCTCGACGCGGCCCGGACCTCGTCCCCCATCTCGGTGTCCACCACCTGCAGCTCCAGCTCATCCCCGGGGACCCGCTCCAC
>JAABTR010000069.1 GCA_011389755.1 Deltaproteobacteria bacterium
ACGTACCGCCTCGAGAGCTCCCGCAGGTGGACGTTGGCGTGGGCCACCAGGTTGTCGAGGGTCAAGGACTGGGCGTACTTGCGGAACTTGGCGCCGTCCGCCGAACCGATGAGGTCGCCGAGCACCTCCCAGACCCTCATGGACTCGCGGTGCTCGTCGATCTGCTGGGCCAGCGCACCGATCTGCGCCCTCGCCGCCTCATCGCTCTTCAGCCGCGCGTCGATCTGGGCGGCCTCCTCCCGATTCTCCTCCAAAAGGCTCGCCGCTGTCTCACGGGCCGCGCGAGCTGCCTCCGGGTCAAAGGGTGCGCCGAGCCTTTCGCAGCCGGCTCGAAGCTCGGATGTCAGGCGCTCGCTCTCTTCGGTGAGCTTCGTCGCGTGCGCGGCCATCGTCACAAGCCGCCCCTTCTTGTCGGCGACGCGTTTCAAGAGCCCCTCTCGTGCGGCTCGCTGCTCCTTCTCGGCGTTTTCGGCCGCGGCGAGGCGCTGCCGCAGCTTTTGCTCCACCTCATCGGCGGCCCGCCCCTCGAAGAGCGCATCTCGCCTCTGGGTCACGTCTGCAGACGCGCGGCGCAGATCTTCCAGCTCGCCCGCTATCGCCGCCTCATTCTCCTGCGAAGACGCAGCCCTCTGCCGGGCGGCGGCGAGCTCGGGTTCGATCGAGGTCCTCTCCTTTTCCGCCGCCGCGATTCCCTCCGTAACCCGGCGCGCTTCATCGGCGATCTTCACGAGCCGCGAGGCGGTCTCGGCGAAGTCGTCGCTGGAGATCGAGCCGTCGTGCTGAGCCAGGGCGGCCTCCAGGGTGCCTCGGTTCTTCGCAAGCTCCTTTCGAAGCTGCTCCTGGGTGTTTGCGGCGACGTCCTTCTTGCCCCGCGAGGCTTCGGTCTGGCGCTCCAGCGTCTCTCGCTCCCCGCGAACGGCTTCGCGCGCTTTCCTCGCTTCGGCCGCGGCCTCGACCAAACCTCGATAGCGCCTCTCTCGCAGCGAAAGCTCGGTCTCGAGCTCATCGAGCTTCGCGATCCTGCCCGCGATATCTCGTCTCGACCCTTCGAGATGAGCCCGGACGGCTTCTTCTGGCAGCGGCTGCGCCAGCTCCTGCGCGAGCGCTTGGAAGAGCTGCTCTTGCTTTGAGACCTCCTCGTCCAAAGCCGCGAGCTCCTCCTTCAATCTGTCGAGCTCTCGCGCGGCCCGGC
>JAABTR010000070.1 GCA_011389755.1 Deltaproteobacteria bacterium
CTGCTCTTGCTTTGAGACCTCCTCGTCCAAAGCCGCGAGCTCCTCCTTCAATCTGTCGAGCTCTCGCGCGGCCCGGCGGGCCTGCTCCTGTGTCCGCGCCTGGGCCTGCTGGGCGGCCGCGAGCTGTTCCTCCAGCTCTTTGACGCGTTTTTGCCGCGTGTCCACGTGCACATCGAGCGCGCTCCTCGTCGCCCAGGGGTGCTGCGAAGCCCCGCACAGGGGGCAGGGGCGCCCCGGCTCGAGCTTCTCTCTCTCGGCCCCCAGATCCAAAAACGCCCGCGCGTCCTCCCACGCCCGGACCGCCTCGTCTTTAGCGGCTCGAATGGCCGGAATCTCCCTTAAAAGGCGATCGAGCTCCGCTCCGGCGGCCTTTGCCCCTTTTTCCTCTTCTCGAGCGGTCCCCTCTTTTTCTTTTCGCCGCGCCGCGAGCCCCTCGATGCTCCCTTGAACCTCGATGAGGCGGCCCACGCGCTGCTCGTCCCTTCCGGCCTCGGCTCTTTTTCTTCGCAGCTCGTCTCTGTCGATCTCCTCTGCGCGTTCGCGAGCCTCTTCAGCACGCTGCTCTTTAGTTTCGAGTCTTTGGCCGGCCTTTTCTTCTTCGACCTTTTTCCCTCGCAGCTTCTCCTCGAGGAGGTGAAGCTCCTTCGCCACCCTTGTGGCCTCGGTCTGTGCACGCCCAAGCTTCTTTGATTGTTCCGCGCAGCCGGTGGCCAGGTCGACGAGCTTGTCCGCGTCTTTCGCGAGAGCGACGAGCGCGGGGTGCTGGGCACGCCACCTCTCGAGCTCGTCGCGCCTTTGTTCGGCGCTTTGGAACCGATCTTCTAAGGCGAGGATCTCTTTTTGGGTGCGAAGCCGTTCGGCGCGCCACCCCTCGAGCTTTTTTTGGCGTTCGGTTTGGGATGCGCGGTTATGTGCGATGCGCTCGTCGAGGAGGCGTGCTTCTTTGAGCGGCTCTTCCGCCTCTTCGAGGGCTCGCCGGGCCCCGGCGGCCCCGGCGGCGGCTTGCGCGAGGCGCTCCTCGACCGCGCGCAGCCCCCGAGCGTCGCCGTCCAGATCTTCGGCGAGCGCCGCGCGCTCCTTCTCGTTCTCGGCCGCGTGTTCTTCGACCTCGGCTCTTTTGTCGAAACCGTCGACAACCTCCCCGCGCCGCGTGAGCTCGTCCTTTAAAGTCACGCGCCGCGCCAAGAGCTCCGCCCTCTTGCGCTGCGCCTCCGCGCGCTCCTCGTCCCCGAGCACGGTGACGAAACCTCGCTTCATCTCGAGCAGCTCGAGCTTCTTCTTCTCCTCCCAGAGCTTCTGGTGAGCCTGCCTGGACACCGCGGCGTAGATCTCGGTCCCGGTCATCCTCTCGAGCAGCTCGGCCCGCTGGTTCTTGTCGGCGTTCAAAAAGGCGGCAAAGTCCCCCTGGGCGAGCAGGACCGAGCGGCGGAACTGGTCGAAGTCCAGACCGATGCGCGCTCTTATCTCGTCCAGGACCTCTGTCTTTTTTCCAGCCGAGATAACCTCACCGCTCGTCTTGCAGCGAAGCTCGAGGGCCTGTCTCTGAATGCGGCCGTGGGCTCTGCGCCGCGCCCGGGCCACCTGCCACCGGGCGGTGTATTCCCGCCCGTCGCCCGCCGCAAAATCCACCTCGGCCCACGCGTGGGCGCACCCGTGTCGGACGATATTTCGCACATCGTTCGACTTGATCGCCGCGTCGACCTCGAAGCGCCCGAGGGTGTGCCCCCCCTGGCCGCTCAGCCGAGGAGTCTCATCGAAGAGCGCGAGACACAGCGCGTCGAGCAGGGTGCTCTTCCCCGAGCCCGTGGGGCCGACGATGGCGAAGAGCCCCGCGTCCCGAAGAGGCCCGTCGTCGAAATCGACCTCGAACCTCCCGGCCAGGCTCGCGAGATTTTCTCCTCGAATGGCGAGAATCCTCATCCCGCGTCCCCCCCCTCGTGCTGG
>JAABTR010000071.1 GCA_011389755.1 Deltaproteobacteria bacterium
GAACCTCCCGGCCAGGCTCGCGAGATTTTCTCCTCGAATGGCGAGAATCCTCATCCCGCGTCCCCCCCCTCGTGCTGTGCCCTCTCTACGAGCTCCGCCAGAGCCTCTCGCACGTCTCGCGACACCGGCTCGTCGTACCTGCTCTTCCACAGCCGCTCGAAGACGTCCTCGACCCGCAGCTCGGACAGCTCGACGATCTCCTTGTCCGCGGTCGCGCTCGCCCCCGTGTACTGGGTGGTGATCTTGGCCAGGCGCACGGGCTTGCCGACGAGCGCCTCTTCCACGAGGCGCCGCAGGGCGGGTTCCGGCTCGTCGAGGCGCACCGCGACCTCCAAAAACGGCTCGAGCCCCTTCCCGTGCCCGTCGACCTCGAGCCCCTCGAGCTGCGCCACGACCTCCTCGACGCTCGCCGCGCCGCGATCGGGCACGCGCAACATGTCGACGAAACGAGGCACGCGAATTCGCTCGGTCTGGGCCTGGTCGTCCATCTTCCCTGGGATCTTCACTTCCACGATCTGATGCGGGTAGTCCTTTTCCGCGAGCGACAAAGGGATCGGAGAGCCGCTGTAGCGCACGTGGGGCGATCCGACCTTTTGAGGCAGGTGCAAGTGGCCCAAGGCCGCGTACGACGCGTTCGAAAAAATGTCCGCCGGCACGGCGTGGAGGTTCCCGCCCAGTATCTTCCTCTCGCTCAGCTCGCTGATCGCGCCAAAGCGCAAGTAAAGGTGCCCCATCGCGATGAGAGGAACGCCCGGGTAGTCGCGCCGCGCCCGCTCGGTGACCGCCTCGTAGACCGCTCGCACTCCTTCCACCAGCGGATCATCACCTCCCACCGCCAGCAGGTCGGCGTTTCGAAGAAACGGGATCGCCAAGACCACGGCCCGCACCTCACTGCCCCGCTGGAGGGGCACGAGCACGCTCTCCACGTCGATCTCACCGCCGCGCCTCGGCAATCCACCAACCATGCGGATACCGAATGCATCGAAAACCGGCTTCGGAGCGTCGAGTCGAGCCGCCGAATCGTGATTCCCGCCTATGACCACGATCTGAAGCCGGGGCAGTCGCCGCCGCGCCTGGGCGAGGAACGCGAAAAAGAGCTGCTGTGCCCGGGCGGGCGGGTTCGCCCCATCGAAGACGTCTCCGGCCACGAGCAAAGCGTCTGTGAGGCGCTCCTCCAGCACATCGAGCAGCCACGAAAAAAACAACTCGTGCTCGACATCCCTGGAAACATCGTGAAGCGTCTGTCCGAGGTGCCAGTCGGCCGTGTGCAAGATTCGCATAAAAAAAGAAGCTCCATTTTGATCCCACACCTAGTAGGCCCTGTGTTTTATCGCTTCGCCGCCGGAAGCGAAACCCTCAAAGGCGAAATCCCGCCCGCTTCGCCCACGCGCGCGGAAATGGCGCGGCCCGCCTCTTGGGCGGCTTTCAAGCCCCTTATAATTCACGTAGAAGTGCCTATATTTTTGGACAAAGAACACTCGACAGGTAAAACAATGGTCACCGTGACGCAACAACCTAATTCAGATGATTTTTTTCCCCACTTCATGCAGCTCACCTCCGATTATTGTTACATCGTCTCTGCGCAAGGCATCATCTTGGACGTCAACCCAAGCGCGCAAAGAGCCCTTGGCTGCACCCGAAAAGAGCTGCTCGGCAAGATGCTGCTCACCACCTTCGCGCCCGAATCGCAAAAAGGCGCGACACAGCTCCTCGAGCAATGGAGACGCGAAGGCGGCCGCCTCGAAGAGGCGGAGCTGACCATCCTCTCCAAGTCAGGGGAGCGCCGGGCGGTCCTCCTCACGGCAGACCGCGTCCTTGGACCCGGCGGCGAGCTCATCTGCTCGATCTTCGTTCAAAAAGACATCACCGAGCGCAAACGCCTCGAAGAGGTCGCACGGCGCAACGAAGCCCACCTGCAGGAGGCACAAAAACTGGCGAAGCTCGGGCGCTGGGAGCTGGACCTCCGAACGAGCCGGCTCGAGTGGTCCCAGACCATCTTCGATATCTTCGAGCTCCCCCCCGAGACGTTCGAGGCATCCTACGAGGCTTTTCTCGAGGCCATCCACCCAGCCGACAAAGACCTGGTCATGCGCGCCTTCGCCGCTTCGCTAAAATCCGGCGAGCCATACGAGATCGCGCACCGCTTGCTGATGCGAGACGGCCGCATCAAGTGGGTGCGCGAGGTCGGTCGCACCGAGTACGACTCCGGCGGCCGCGGCTTACGCACGGTGGGTATCGTGCAGGACATCACCGACCAGAAACAGGCCGAGGCGAAACGGGAGCAGCTGCTCAAGGCGATCGAACAGGCCGGAGACGCCATCGTGATCACCGATCCGAGCGGCGTCATCTCGTATGTCAATCCGGCCTTCGAGCTCATCACCGGCTACGGGCGAGAAGAGGCCCAGGGCCGAAACCCCAGCTTGTTGAAGAGCGGCGAGCAAGGCGCTGACTTCTACCGCGACATGTGGGCGACGATCACCCGAGGCGAGACGTGGAACGGGCGGATCATCAACAAAAAAAAAGACGGCTCCTTGTACACCGAAGAGGCGACGATATCTCCGGTCACCGACGACTCGGGCAACATCGTCAACTTCGTGGCTGTCAAACACGACATGACAGAGCATCTCAAGATCAGCGAGGAGAAAACCGCGCTTGAAGAGCGCATCCGGCAGTCGCAAAAACTCGAGTCCATCGGCCGACTCGCCGGAGGCGTGGCCCACGATCTGAACAATCTCTTGTCCCCCATCCTGGGGTACGGCGACATGCTCCTCGACGAAATGGTGCCCAGCGATTCACGCAGAAACGCCGTGGAACAGATCGTAAACGCCGGTGTGAGGGCGCGGGATCTCGTCCGTCAGCTCCTGGCGCTGGGCCGCAAACAGCTGCTTGAGTTTCGCCCGGTGGACATAAACGACCTGGTCACGCGCTTCACCAAGCTATTGCACCGCACTATTCGCGAGGACATCCTCATCGAGCTCGACTTGGCGCCGACCCTGCGCCCCATCAGCGGGGACATCGGACAACTCGAGCAGGTCATCATGAACCTCGCGGTCAACGCGCAAGATGCCATGCCCAAGGGTGGAAGACTGCGGATCGAGACCGGCTCCATTTACCTGGACGAACAAGTCACTGCTCGGCACGATGATATGGCTCCCGGCGATTTTGTTGTGCTGCGAATCATAGACACCGGCGCTGGAATGGACGAGGCCACCAAGAAACGGCTCTTCGAACCATTTTTCACCACAAAGCCCCAAGACAAAGGGACAGGCCTGGGGCTGGCCACGAGCTACGGGATCGTGCGCCAACACGGCGGCGACATCCGGGTCCACAGCCAAATCGGCCGCGGATCCACCTTCGAGATTTTCATTCCGCTGAGTGAGGAACCGCTCGACCTGTCCGGGCCGCCTGCTCTGCCGGTTGCCCAGACCTACGGCGAAGAGACCGTGCTCCTCGTGGAAGACCACGAAAACGTCCGGGATCTAACCTACGCTATTCTCCGCAGACACGGCTACACCGTGCTCGTCGCCGACGGAGCCGCCTCCGCCTTGAAAACCATCGAAGCCCACGAAGGCCCGATACACCTTCTCTTGACCGACGTCATCATGCCGAGGATGAGCGGCACGGAGCTGTTCGACCGCGTCGTACTGCAGCGCCGCGATATCAAGGTGCTCTACATGTCGGGTTACCCCGGTCACGTGCTCGAGCACCACGGACTCAAAGGAGATGCGGCGCTTTTTATCCCGAAACCGTTCTCCGTCCGAGCGCTGGCAACCAAAATACGAGCCGTCTTGGACGGTTCGGATGACCCCTCGACAGAATAAGAGGTGAGCTTTCAAGCTCCGCTGGTGTCCGAGAAGGGCGGCAGGACGAGCCACCGCTCGATCTCTTCGCGAAAGACCCCCACTTTGAGATTTCCGACCTGCGACATGAGGTTTTGATACTCCCCCTTGAGCTCACAGGCTGTCCTTTCCAGCTTCTTGCAGATGCGGCCCTTGCACTCCTTGAGGGCGATGTCCTCGAGGAGACCGTCGCGGGTCGTGGTGGTCCAGGTCACCTCCACCGAGACGCCCTGCGTGTGTATGGGATGACAATTCACCGCGAACCCCAAGGGGTTCACTTCGAGCAGGCAACGCAGGTAGTGCACCTGAGTGACGCGCGTCAGAATCTCGGGCAGAGCGCCGGCCTCTTCGAAGACATTTCCGAGATGAGAATAGGGGCCGCGGCAAACCCCGGCCTGCCGCCACCGCTCGGCGTTGTCTCGGATAAACGCTGGATCGGCGCCCGGCCTCCAGCCGTGGATCACGTCCATGGCGACCACCTGCGCCGCGGCTTTGTCGTTTATTTCGGCGCGCTGCCTGACCCACTCCACCAGGTCGTCCTCGTCAGCGTTCACGACGATCGGCTCGAGCAGGTCGACCGGCACGGAGCGCCAAGGCGAGATGATCTCCACGAAATCGAGCCCGCACTTGGCAAAGCGCTCGTCCGCGGGCAGGCTGCGAACGGTCTGAATCCGCTCCCAGACTTTCCCCGGACTCTCGATGGGACTTTCGCAGGGGTGGCCTTTAATTCTTCGGCTCAAAGCCGGCTCCCCGCTCGTCTTTGGGGTCCGAGCATCCGGAACGCTCCCGCTCGCACACGAGACGCCCAGCAGCCCGATGAGGCTCACGGCGACAAATTTCACAAACGGCGACATCGGGTGGTATTCGACTTTGAACATGCTCCGCCTTGAAAAGTTTTGATTTCTATCGTGAACCGTCTCTTTTGAACCCGCGACATTAAGTGTGCACAAAAAACAGATGAGGAACAATATGTAAATCAGGAAGAATTTGCGAAAGGCGTCGCCGGTGAGCCCTTTGCTTCGAAAGGCCATCGGCGCAAGGATCGAACAACCTGCCAAGATCACTGCGCTTCCAAGCGCAAAAGGGACTTTTTATTTGGCAGCGCCAATCACCCCTCTATATTTCCTAGACACTGTTCGAAAAAGACCTTCGCCCCGCGGACGGAAGGCAACAAGGCAATCCAATGAGCGACTCCGACATCTTCGCCTCGACGGACGTCACCGAGGCCTACCGGCAGCAACAGCGCCAGACCCATCGAAGGCTGCAGTACGTCGTCCTCAAGATCGCGGTCTTGTGCTGCGTCCCCGTCTATATCGCCATCATCCTTCTAGACCCGTGCTGGCAAAACATCGCCCAGCTGCTCGGTTTTTCGGCCATGGCGATCACCTGGTGGATCGGCTACCGCCTGACCCTGAAAGACCGCTCTGACCTGCCGGTTCAGCTCTTTGTCTACTCAAACGCCGCATTTCAGCTGGTGATTCTCCTGTCTTTCGCCGACGCGCTGGTCACCGCGGTGATGGCGCAGCTCGGCACCATCATCTACGCGGCATTCTACTCCAGGCGAATCGTGACCCGAGGTGCTGTGGCGGCGTTCGCCACCATCATGATCGGAGAAGCGGCGCGGATGGGGAATTTTTATGAGATGAAGGTCTTTTCTCCGGTGGAGCGGTTGGGGTTTATGTTCTTTTTCAGCGGGATCATCATGGTCATCATCGTCTTGGTGCTGCGCCACAGCCGGGCGCTGCTTGAGAACCTTCTCGAAAAAGTGAAACGCATCGACGACAAAAAAACGGGGATCATCAACGCCGCGAACAACGTCAGCGCCGTGCTCGAAGAGGCCGTCGAAAAGATCAAGCAGGTCTCCGAAGCTTTCGCAACGCAGGCCAGCGATCAGTCTTCGGCCATCAACGAGATCAACAAAGCCATGGTCCAGGTCAGACAGATCGCGGGGGAGACGGCGCAGGCCGCCATGGAGGCCCGCTCCGTCTCCGAAGCGATCAGGGAAAAATCCCAGAAGACGAGCCGGCGCCTCCAATCCGTCGAAGAGGGCTTCGACCGCGTGGTCGAGATCAACGAGGTGGCCCAAGCAGAGTTTGACGATCTGGCCTCTCAGGCCGAGAGCATCGAAGACATCCTGCGCTCCAACCGAGAGATCGCCGGACAGATCAAGATCTTGGCTGTCAACGCGGGCATCCAAGCCGCCAAGGCGGGCATGTACGGCAGCGGCTTCCGCGTCGTGGCCAACGAACTCAAGGGGCTCATCTCGCGCACCGATGAGAGCCTCACCCACAGCCGGCAGCTGCTCGAAGACATCCGAACGCGTGCGCGACAAAGCGCCGACACCATCATGCGCAGCTCAGATCTGCTGCGCCATCAATTCGAAGAGCTCAACTCGACCGGCGCGACCATCGAGGAGATCACCGAGAGCTTCGCCGAGACCACCGAGGGCGTCGACAAAATCAGCAAAGCGGCCAAGGAGCAGCAGGTCCGCCTCGACGAAGTGGGCAACGGCATCGACTACATCGATTTCGCCGCTGCCGAGCTGACCAGCTCCACGGAAGTGCTCGTCAAGAACGTGGAGCGCATCGTCGTCTCGCACCAAAACCTCAAGGGAGTGCTCGACCGAAACGAAGCCTGACACCCCGAACGGGCCCCCTTTATTTCTCCGGCGGAATTGTCATGACGGGACAGGGGGCGTGACGCACCACCTTCTCTGCCACCGATCCCAGAAGAACCCGCTTGATCCCGGTCCTGCCGTGCGTTCCCATGACGATGAGCTCCGAGCGCGCCTCCTTGGCGTGGTTTACGATGCCCTGGGCCTCATCTCCGAGCTCGATGACGGTCGTGACGGAAAGGCTCTTCGGGACGTGGCTCTCGACGATGGCGTTCATCTGCTTTTGAGCC
>JAABTR010000393.1 GCA_011389755.1 Deltaproteobacteria bacterium
AGTATGGGGTGCGCATCGAGGAGAAAGGACATGAGCGGGTTGGCCTCTGTGGCAAGGCCCGAGAGCACCCATATGAGAGTGAAGACGCCGTCCAAGAGGTTCATGACCACCAGCGCGCTGAGGAGCCCGATGGTGAAAGTCTTATGGCTGTTTGAAGGCTCGTCTTTGCGTGCCCAGGACAAAGAAAAAAAACCATCATAGTGAGATAGACTGGTCGTCATGGCGACACCTTGTACCGTTTAAGGAGGATGAAAACGGACCCGCCGAAGTATCCGGCGTCCCTATATTACATTGTAGGTTTTTGTAGGCGCTTTGGAAAGAGGGAAAATCGGGAAACGATGCCGTATCGGGAGGCGGCTGGTCAGTCGGTTTCTTTTTTTGGCAGGGAAACTCCGAGGCGCACCAGAAGGCGCAGCAGCTTATGGGTCCAAGGGGAGTCGGCAGGGGCGACCTGTGAGAAGGCGGCCAGCACCGAGTCGAGACTCCGGATGCGCAGACGGGCCTGCTCGGTGTCCATCGACTCGAACTCTTCGATGAGTTTTTGACACCGCGCAAGCGCCTGGTCGACGTGTCCGAGTTTGGCGTCGCACAGAGCCAGCTGCCCCTGGAGCCGGTCCGCGCGCCAACGCCACTTTGGGTTTTCCCGAACGAGGGAGCCGGTGTCCACGGCCAGGTAGTCCCTTTTGGCTCCCGAGTAGTCTTTGAGACGAAAACGGCTGTGCCCTCGAAAAAGCCGCGCCATGGGGTGGTCTGCGTCGGACTCCAGCGCCAGGTCGAAAAAGGAGAGGGCGCGGCGCAGATCTTCGGGCGAGGCGTCCGGCTCGGCGCTGTAGTGAAAAACTCCCAGCGCGAAAGCCATCTCCGGATCCCGGGGATCGACCTCTAGGGCTTTGACCAGGGCGTGTTCGGCGTCCTCGAGCAACCTTCGGCGCCTTATCGGGTCGGTCTCCACCTGGGCGTAGCGCATGGCGGAGAGCCCCCACGAATGGAGCACCACCGCGCTGCCCGGATCCCGCTCGCTGGCGCGAGAGTAGAGGTATCCCAGCGCGTCCCAGCCTCGCTTGAGCTCGGCTCCCTCCAGCGCCACGGCGAGGCGCCTGAGGCGCTCGGCCTCGTGCTCGGCGCACTGGGAGCTCTCTTCGAGGAAACGGCCGATGAGCGCGTCATCCACCGTCAGGCAGCCTTCGCAAGATGCGAAAGTCGCGACGATGTCGTCCAGTTCGTCATGTTTTTGGGGTGTCACGCAAGGGGCCTTTCGTGTTTGAATGCGCGCTCATCCCGTCTTTACCAATTCGGTGTGGTTTTGTCAGTGTTGTATCATCACCCGCTGCTGTGTTCGGCCGCTTGACTCGCGTCCCAGCGTCGATTTAAGACGTGTTCATGGAAACTGCGACACGGAATGACCAGGTGCGCGTGGATCCTTTGAGGGACGTGCGTTTTTTGATGTGGGGATTCCCCGAGACCACCCAGACGTTTATCCATCGCGAGATGATCGAGATGCGGCGCCGGGGTCTCTCGGTCAGCGTGCTCGCGGGCCACGCGCTGCCATCGAACCGAGCGCATCCTCTGCTCGAAGAGGTTCGGCAGCGCAGCACCATCTACCTGAGTCAGCCCTGGCTGTGGGTGCCCCGGGGCGTCTTCAGGGGGATGAAGAACCGGGGGCGTTTTCTCGCGGCCCTGCCGTGGGCCCTGTCGCTGCCTCACAAGTCGGCCATGCACCGAGCGCGCTTCGTCGTGATGCTCGCGGCGGCGGCGGACTGCCTGGACGAGGTCGTTTCATCCGGCACACGATATCTCCACGCTCATTTCGCGTCGTACCACACCGAGTGGGCCATGTGTCTGTCCCGGCTTTCGGGGCTGCCTTATGGGGCCACCTTTCACGCGGTGGGGATCTGGAAGGACGGGAACCTGCTTCGGGAGAAGATCGCCTCGGCCCGGGTCATCATGTCGTGCACGCGGTACAACGTCGATTTCTTGAAGAAGATCGCGCCGGAGCACGCCCACAAGGTTCACTTGGTGCATCACGGCCTCGATCTCGAGAGCGTCCCGGATACTCTGGAGATACCGGTCACCGACGTGCCGCGTTTTTTGGCCATCGGGCGGCTCATCCCCAAAAAGGGCTTCGACCACCTCATCGAAGCCACCGCGAGACTGCGAAATCACAAGCACAAGCTCCGGCTCACCATTCTCGGGGACGGCCCCCAGCGGCAGAACTTGGAAAAACAGGTCGCCCGCCACAACCTCGAGGACACCGTCTCTTTGCCCGGGGAGGTGTCCAACGAGGAGGTCTGGCAGGAGCTCGCCGCTTCCCGGGCGCTGGTGGCGCCGTCGATCAGGGACGCCGAGGGAAACATCGACGGCATTCCCAACGTCATCCTCGAGGCGATGGCGATGAAGAGGCCGGTCGTCGGTTCGACGCTGTCGGGCATCCCCGAGGTCGTGTTGCCGGGCGAGACCGGAGTTCTCGTAGAGCCCGGCGACGAGCAGGGGCTGGCCGAGGCGATGGAGCGGCTCGTGGTGGATCGAGAGCACGCGGTGCGCTTGGGCAGCGGCGGCCGTGGACTCATCGAGGAGCAGTTCGACGTGAGAAAGAACATCGATCAGCAGATCGAGCTGCTCGCAGCCGCTGTGGAAGGATGACGAGACCCCTCGTATGTCCAAAGAACACGGCGCATTGAGCTCGACCGTCGGCAAGGGCGCCCTCATCAACATCGCCGGCGACATCCTCGGCGCGAGCGGCCCCCTCTTTTTGATTGCGATCACCCGCTTGCGAGGGTCCGAGCTCTTGGGCCTTTTTATCTCCGCCTCCTATTACTTCGCCATCCTGCTGCGCTTAGCGGTCACCGGGCACGACAAGGGCGTCTTGCGTTTCGTCCCCATGGTCGAGACGCGCGGCGGCTTGGAAGCGGTCCACGGCGTCTTGACGAGCGCCCTGCGCTGGACGATCACCGTCGCCTTCGGGGTCATGCTCCTGACCTGTATCGCATGCGGAGGCGTGATCCTCGCCGGCATCGATGAGCCCAACCACGACCTCTATTTTTGGATGGTTGTCTTCAGCCTGGCTCTCCCGACCCACGCCGTCGCCATGGTCACCATGTACGCGGTGCGCGGGAGATCCAGGATGAAGCCGTACGTGCTGGTGCACAACGTCGCTATTCCCGCAAGCTTCGTGGTGCTGGCGCTGCCGGCGCTTTTTGAGAGCGTGGACCGCCTCATGCTCGCCGGGGCCTTCGTGGGGGCCTCGTGGATAGGCGGCGCCGTCGCCCTCGTGCTCTTTCGCCGAAATTTCCCCGAGTTCGAGTGGCGAAGTGTCTTGAGGCCCAAGCAAAACAAGGAGCTCGCCGGGTTCTCTTTGCCCCAGGGCTTCACCGAGATGCTCAACTTCTTGCTCGCGCGGGTGGACGTCTTGATGCTGGCGACATTTTTCCCCGACAGGCGCGAGCTGGCCGCATACTACGGCATCGCGGGGCTGCTGGCGGCTTTTGTCAAGAAGGTGCGCTTCGCGTTCGACAACAGCTTCTCCCCGGTCCTCGCGGGTCTCATCGCGAAAGGGGATATCCCGAACCTGGAGAGGCAATATCAAGAGGTGGCCCGCTGGATATTCTCTTTGTTCGCGGTGATGGCCGTGGGCCTGAGCTTTGGGGCTCCTTTTGTGCTGGGGGTCTACGGTTCCGAATATGTGCCCTACTGGCCCTTGGTGCCCCTGCTCATCGCCGGGAGGTTCTTCAACGTCGCCGGAGGCCCGGCTCAAGCGGCTTTGTTGATGTCGGGGCGGAGCAAGCTCGAGCTGGCCAACAACATCGCGATCAACGCGACGAACATCGCCCTCAACTGGTGGCTCATCCAAAAATACGACGTGTATGGAGCCGCCCTCGCGACAGCCATCTCGCTCACTGTCTTCAATATCATCCGCATCGTCGAGGTGCGGATTCTTTTGAGGATTCGGGCCCGGGTGACGTGGGTCTTCGGCGTCGGCGGCGCAGCGGTTTTTGCGGCGATTCCGTGCGGCCTCTTGGTGGCGCGCGCTCCCTTCGACTTCGGCCTGCTCAACTTTGCGGCCTTGTCGTTCTTCGTCGTCGCCTATCCCGCGCTGCTGTGGCTCTTTGGGTTCAAAGATGATGTGCGGCGCATCTTGGACCTTTTACACGTGAAGAAAAAAGGCGCTTAGATCGATTGAGCCGCCTGCGCGGGATTACTTTCGCGACGGGGGCGGCGGCGACGAGGGGCGGTCGAGGCTGCGGGCGCCGGTGATGATTCGGGTCTTGAGGGATTGGATTTGGGCGGCGAACAGGCGGTGCATGAGGTCGGTGAGCTCGCCCGTGGGGACAGACGCACCCTGGCTCGCGCAGAACGTTTCGATTTCACTGCAAAAGACGGCGGCGTTCGCGAACCGAGTTCGGGGCTCGTGGGCCAGGCAGCGGTCCAGGATGTAGCCGAGGGTGTCGGGGAGGTCCGGCTTTAGTTGCTCAGCCGGGACGAGCCCGTTCGAGAGCACGCGGCGCATCCTCTCGGTTTCCACCGCACCTGGAAACGCCGGCTGCCGGGTGAGCATGAGGTAAAGGACCGCGCCCAGGGAGAAGATGTCGCAGCGCCTGTCGATGGGGCGTCCCAGGAGAAGCTCGGGCGCCATGTAGCCGGCCTTGCCTTTGGGGCTGCCGCGCGGCGCCTTGCTGAGGAGCTTGCGTGCGTAGGCCACTCCGAAGTCGATGAGCTTGATGCGGCCGTCGTAGGAGATGAGGATGTTGTCGGGTGAGACGTTTTTGTGCACGAGGCCCAAAGGCGCGCCGCGGTCGCTGCGCAGCTCGTGAATTGCGTGCAGCCCTTTTGCCGTCTGAGTGGCGATGTCGGCGGCAAACTCCCACGGGAACGGTTCGTTTCTTTTGGCCGCGGTCTCGAGGACGGCCGAGAGGCTCTGGCCCTTGATGAGCTCGCAGATCACGAACGGGTGGTCGCCGTCGGTGTCCACTTCGAAGACCTCGCAGACATTGGCGTGGCGCACCCCGGACGCCAGGCGGGCTTCGTTGAGGAAAATGTCCACGAAATCATCTCCGGCGCACAGGTGCGGGTGGATCACCTTGATCGCGACGAGCCCGTCGGAGCCGGCCAGCCCCTGCGCGCGGCCGACGAAGATATCGCCCAGTCCACCGGTGTAGAGGGAAAACAGGATGTCGTATTGTCCTATTCGGCGCATCTTGCAGGGTCTACTGGCTTGTTTTGATGTAGGCGAGGGTGGCTTTGGCCATCAGGTCTTCCTCGGGCTCGAGCAGGGCCTCGCAGATGGCGTTGAAGAGCGACTCGGCGTCGCAGGGCTTGCGCAGGAAGCCATCGATTCTGCCGCCGATGGAAGCGCGCACCTGGTTCTCCTCGACGTACCCGGAGACCACGATGATCTTGCCGTGGGGGTTGATGTCCCGCAGCCTCGAGAACGTATCGATGCCGCCCTTGCCGGGCAGAACCATATCCATCACGACCAGGCTGATGCGCGGCAGCATCTGATCGTAGATTCGCACAGCTTCTTCGCAAGCTGTGCACCCGTAGACGTGGAAACCCATGCGCTCGAGCGTCTTTTTGGTGATCTCCATCAAGAGCGCGTCGTCTTCCAGCAAGAGGATGGCGCCGTGCATCCGCGGATCGAGGTGTCCTTCGACGCGGCGCGGGGAGGCGGCTTTTGCCGGCGGCTTTTGGGACGCGGGCAAGAAGACGCGGAAGCAGCTGCCGTAGTCCACCGCGCTCTCGACCTCCACGTCGCCGCCGTGGCTCTTGACCACCCCGTAGACCGTGGCCAAGCCCAGGCCGGTGCCCTTTCCCAGCTCCTTGGTGGTGTAGAAAGGTTCGAAGATGTGCAGGAGCGATTCGCGGTCGATGCCCACGCCTGTGTCTTGGACCGACACCACGACCCAGGGCTCCTTACTCCACGACGGGAGCCCCGCGTCTTCATCGGTCGGGTGAGGCTCCTCGAGCCGCGCCGTGATCGCGATAGAGCCGCCCCGGGGCATGGCGTCCCGGGCGTTGATCGCCAGATTCATGAAGACCTGTTGCAGCTGGCTGTGGTCCCCCACCACGGCCAGATCTTCCGCAATATCGGCCTCGACTGAGATGTTCGGAGGGAAGGTGCGGCGCACGAGGCCGACCACATCCCGCAAGATGCCCGAGAGATCCCGGGGCCGCTCGTCGGAGCGCCCTCGCCGAGCGTAGCCCAGGAGCTGCTCGGTGAGGCTGGCGGCCTGGCGGATTCCCAGCTTGGCGTTCTCCAGGGCCTCGCGCGTCTCCTGCGGATCCGGGGAATCGTCGAGGCCCAGGGCCTCGATGTAATTGACGTTGAGCATGATACCCGCGAGAAGATTATTGAAATCGTGGGCCACGCCGCGAGAGAGTCGGCCCAGAGACTCCATCTTGCGCAACTCGAGGAGCTGATCCTCCACGTCGTCTTGGCGTGTGAATAAAACCACCGTCTTGAGACCAAGGCGTATCCGATCGCCCACCTGGAGCCTATGGGTGGGGCCATCTATCTGCGCTCCGTTGACCAAGGTACCGTTCTGGCTCCCCAGATCTTTGATGAGGTAGTCGCCCTGTAGCGCGACCTCGATCTGGGCGTGGTTGCGCGAGACGGTGGTGTCGAGGACCCTCAGATCGGCCTCACCGCCTCGCCCGAGAACCGTTCCGTTGGAAACCTCGCAGACCTTGCCCGCGTCCGGTCCAGAAAGGAGCACGAGCTGATGCCGCATCCCGCCACATCCGCGCTCGACGTCCTGGGACAGGACCCGGTTGAGCTCTTGCATCGTGACCTTTTCGGTGACGCCCGTGGCCTCCTCCAGATCCGAAGATGGACGATACTTCGTCATATACGAGAGTATGAATCAAAACGCGTGATCCGCACGTCTGCCTGCGCCATGTCGGTGAGTTTTTTTGCGAGGTTTCTCCCCCTCGAGCGCTTTTTTTGGGTCGGTGCTCTTTACCAGCCTTCTCGGGTGACTATGAATAGGATGGCTCGCGAGCACTCCTTCTCAATGAGTGCTCACGGCACGTTTCCAAAACAGTTTGGTTTTTTATTTGTTTTAAGGAGTTCAAAAAAATGGCTTCAAAGATGATCATATTCGAAGAAAGGGCGCGCGCCCGAATTCTCACAGGCGTCAATGTCCTCGCGGACGCCGTGAAGGTGACCATGGGGCCCAAGGGTCGCAACGTGGTGCTCGACAAATCCTGGGGCTCGCCCAACGTGACAAAGGACGGTGTCACGGTGGCCAAGGAGATCGAGCTCGAGGACAAGTTCGAGAATATGGGCGCCCAGATGGTCAAGGAGGTCGCGTCGAAGACTTCCGACGTGGCTGGTGACGGAACCACCACGGCCACCGTTTTGGCCCAGGCCATCTACCGGGAGGGCTCCAAGCTCGTCACCGCCGGGCACAACCCCATGTCTCTCAAGCGCGGCATCGACAAAGCCGTGGCCAACGTGGTGGAGCAGCTCCACGCCATGAGCAAGGATGTCAGCGATCAAAAAGAGGTCGCCCAGGTGGGGACCGTCTCGGCCAACGGCGACACCACCATCGGCGAGATGCTCGCCGCCGCCATGGAGAAGGTGGGCAAAGAAGGCGTCATCACGGTGGAGGAAGCCAAGTCGATGGAGTCCACCATGGAAGTGGTGGAGGGCATGCAGTTCGACCGCGGGTACCTCTCGCCGTACTTCGTCAGCGACCCCGAGCGCATGGAGTCGGTGCTGGAGGACGCCTACATCCTCATCCACGAGAAGAAGATCTCCAACATGAAGGATCTTTTGCCCCTGCTCGAGCAGATCGCGCGGCTGAACAAACCCTTGCTCATCATCGCCGAGGACGTGGAGGGCGAGGCGCTGGCCACCTTGGTGGTCAATAAGCTGCGCGGCACCTTCACCTGCGCCGCGGTCAAGGCCCCGGGGTTTGGCGATCGCCGCAAGGAGATGCTCAAGGACATCGCGGTCCTCACCGGCGGCCAGGTGATCTCCGAGGAGCTCGGCTTGCAGCTCGAGAAGGTCACCTTGGAAGATCTCGGCAGGGCCAAGCGCATCACCGTCGACAAAGAAACCACCACCCTCGTCGACGGCGCCGGCAAGAAGTCGGATATCAAGGGCCGCGTAGAGCAAATTCGCCGCCACATCGAGGACACCACCTCGGACTACGATCGGGAGAAGCTCCAAGAGCGCCTGGCCAAGCTGGTGGGCGGCGTGGCCGTGCTCAAAGTCGGCGCTGCCACCGAGACCGAGATGAAGGAGAAGAAAGCGCGGGTTGAGGACGCCCTGCACGCGACCCGCGCGGCCGTGGAAGAGGGGATCGTCGCCGGAGGAGGCGTGGCCTTGCTGCGCACCACCGAGCACCTGGCCAAGGTGGAAATCGCCGAAGACGAGGAGCGGGTGGGTATCAACATCGTGCGCCGCGCCCTCGAAGAGCCCCTGCGGCAAATATCGGTCAACGCCGGCGTCGAAGGGTCCATCGTGGTGCAGAAAGTGCGCGAGGGAAAGGAGAGCTACGGCTACAACGCGGCAACCGACACGTACGAGGACCTGATCGGAGCCGGCATCATCGACCCCACCAAGGTGGTGCGCACCGCTTTGCAAAACGCCGCCTCCGTGGCGGGCCTCATGATCACCACCGAGGCGCTGATCGCCGAGAAGCCCAAACAGGATAAGCACAGCCACCCGGGAGGTGGAATGGACATGGACGGCATGATGTG